>NZ_JAGPXZ010000490.1:0-4739 GCF_018070305.1 Micromonospora sp. M51
GGTTATCTCCGGCTGGGTGCGTGGATCTGCGGCGAGCCGTCGTACGACAGCGACTTCGGCTGCGCGGACTTCTACGTCCTCTTCTCCCTGGACCGGATGAACCCGCGCTACCTGCGGCACTTCCTGGGTGGGGAGCAGCGGTGACCGGCGTACCGCGCGACCTGTGGCGGCCCTTTTCGGGCTGCGACGACGACTGCCTGCCGGTGGCCGGCGAGGTGCCCACCGTGCCGGTGGGCCGCCGGGTGCTCCGGCTGGTCGCCGCGCTCGGCATGCTGCTGGCCGGGATCCCGGTGGCGCTGCTGTCGCCAGTGCTTCCCACCCGGGAGCGGCAGACGTTGATCAGCGGCTGGGCGCGGGCCACCGTGCGCGCGTTCGGTGTCCGCCTCGTGGTGAAGGGGCGGCTGCCCCGACGGCGCGCGCTGCTGGTCGCCAACCACGTCTCCTGGCTGGACATCCTCGCGGTGCTGGCGGTCGCGCCCACCCGGATGGTCGCGAAGCGGGAGGTCCGCTCGTGGCCGGTGCTCGGGCTGCTGGCCGCGGCGGCGGGCACCGTCTTCGTGGACCGGTCCCGGCCCCTGGCGTTGCCGACCACCGTCGGCCGGGTCGCCGACGCGCTGCGCGCCGGGCGGTCGGTGACGGTCTTTCCGGAGGGTACGACGTGGTGCGCCGGAAGCACCGCGACCGACTGTCGTCCCGGCGGTGGCTTCCGGCCCGCGACGTTCCAGGCGGCCATCGACACCGGCAGTCCGGTGGTGCCGCTGCGGCTCAGCTACCGCTGTGCGGCCACCGGGTCGACCACCACGGTCGCCGCCTTCCTCGGCGCGGACACCCTGCTGCGCTCGGTGGCCCGGGTGGTGACGGCGCGGGAGCTGGTGGTCTCGGTGACGATCGCCGGAGCGCTGCACCCGGCCCGTGGCGCCGACCGGCGGTGGCTGGCCCGGGCCGCCGAGTCGGCCGTACACCTGTTGCCAGCGGCGGGTGCCCCGACGCCGGCCCGGCTGCGGGCGGTCCCCACGGCGAGCCCGACTGTTCCGGTCCCGACGCACACCCCCGATCGGGAGCTGGACCTGGCGGCCTGAGGGAGAGCCGCCCGCGCCCCGCGCCCCGCGCGCCAAGACCGCGCGCCCCGCGCCAAGATCGCTCGATCCAGGAAAGAGTGGCCTCGGTCGTGCGGGAAGCCACTGGATCCAGGATCGAGCGCGATCTTGACGTGCGGAGGCGCGCGACACTCGCGACTGTCTTGTGGTATCGCGATGTATCGCGTTACATTCTTCTCCTGTTCGGCGTGCGTGCGCGCGTCGGCGAGAGGGGGACGCCATGGCCGGATGGACGATCGAGAGCCCGCAGCGGCTCACCGTGGACGATCCTGTCGTCAGGCTGGACGTGCGACTGATCAGTGGGCGGCTCAACGTGGTCGCCACCGACGGGCCGACCCGGATCGACGTGACCCAGGTCGGCCGTCGGCCGGTCCTGATCGACCACGTCGACGGCCGGCTCAGCATCCGCCAGGAGCGCGGTCGGGGCTGGTCGGACGTCCTGCGGTGGTTCCGGATGATCCACCGCTATCCCCGGGTGGACGTCTCCATCGCCGTGCCCGCCGACGTCCTCGCCGATCTGGGCCTGGTCGCGGGCTCACTCGTCGCCTCCGGCCTGCGCCGGCAGACCACCGTCGACGTCGTCGCCGGCCAGATCACCCTGATGGGGCTCCGCGGCAGCACCTCCGCGAAGATCACCTCCGGGCCGGTGGAAGCGCTCGGCGTCCGGGGCGACCTCACCCTGGAGACGGTTTCCGGAGAGGTGATCCTCGCCGACAGCGCCGCCGACCGGGTGCGGGCGCAGACCGTCTCCGGCGCGATCACCTGCGATCTGGACAACCCTCGGCGCAGCGAGATCCGGCTGACCACCATCTCGGGCAGCATCACCGTCCGGGTCCGCGAGGACAGCGACCTCGCCGTCCGGCTGAACACCGCTTCCGGCCGCATCACCAGCGGCTTTCCGCAGCTGAGCACCTCGACCTTCCCACTTCCCAGCAGCGAGGGGGTGCTCGGCGCCGGCGACGGTAAGCTCTGGGCTTCCGCGACCTCGGGGAGCATCGCCCTGCTCGCCCGAGCGGTCGACGACGACGGGGAGGAGCTGCCGTGACCGCCGTGTTCAGCCACGGTCGGCTCCGGCTCTACCTGCTCAAGCTGCTCGACGACGGCCCGAAGCACGGCTACGAGCTGATCCGACTGTTGGAGGACCGGTTCCTCGGGCTGTACGCCCCCAGCGCCGGCACCATCTACCCACGGCTGCAACGGCTGGAGGCCGAAGGGCTGGTCAGCCACACCGCGGCCGGTGGCCGCAAGACGTACGAGATCACCGACGCCGGGCGTGCCGAGCTGCGCCAGCGGGCCGGCGAGCTGACCGCGCTGGAGACGGACATCGCCGCCTCCGTGGCGGACCTCTCCAGCCTGGCCGGCGAGATCCGCAGCGAGGTACGCGGATCGGTGCGCGACCTCAAACGGGAGCTGAGCGAGGCCACCCGGCAGACCCGGCGAGCCCGGTGGGAGGCGCCCGCGCCGCCGCCCCGCCCGACGTCGACCACCGGCCCGCAGGCCGAGCTGTTCGACGAACTCGACCAGCGGTTGACCGCGTTCACCGCCGAGGTGGGCCGGCTGATGCGTGCCCGGCAGTTCAGCGACACCCAGCTGCGCACCGCGATCCGGCTGCTCGACGGTGCCCTCGACGGGCTGCGTCGCCTGCTGCGCTGACCGACGGCGACTCACAGCCTTTTTGCAGGAAGCGTCCAGCGCTGGCGCAGTGACGTCACCGATGATTGGCACATGCCCGCTACCCAGACCGAGGCGCGACTGCTTGTCGTCGAGGACGACCCCAACATCCTCGAACTGCTCTCCGCGAGCCTGCGGTTCGCGGGCTTCGACGTGGCCACCGCGACAAGCGGGAGCGCGGCGCTCAACGCCGCCAAGGACCACCGGCCCGACCTGGTGGTGCTCGACGTGATGCTCCCCGACCTGGATGGTTTCGAGGTCATCCGGATGCTCCGCGAGGGCGGCACGCGTACCCCGGTGGTGTTCCTGACCGCCCGGGACGCCACCGACGACAAGATCCGTGGGCTGACCCTGGGCGGGGACGACTACGTCACGAAGCCGTTCAGCCTGGAGGAGTTGACCGCCCGGATCCGCGCCGTGCTGCGCCGCACCACGACCGGCGAGCAGGCCCCGTCCCGGCTCACCTTCGCCGACCTGGAGTTGGACGAGGAGACCCACGAGGTGCACCGGGCAGGCCAGCGCGTGCAGCTCTCGCCGACCGAGTTCAAGCTGCTGCGGTACCTGATGCTCAACGCCAACCGGGTGCTGTCCAAGGCGCAGATCCTCGACCACGTCTGGAACTACGACTTCCGGGGCGACGACAACATCGTCGAGTCCTACATCTCGTACCTGCGGCGCAAGGTCGACACCACCCAGCCCCGGCTGATCCACACTCTCCGCGGTGTGGGGTACGTGCTGCGCAAGCCGGCGGCGTGAACGCGGTCCAGCAGGCGAAGGGTCGGGTACGCAGCGTCCCGCTGCGGGTGAAGCTGGTCACCTCGGTGCTCGCGCTGGTCGCCGTCGCGCTGCTGGTGATCAGCTCGCTGACCGCCTACTTCCTGCGCAACTACCTGCAGGGGCAGGTCGACGGGCAGGTCAGGTCGACCGCCCAGGGCCTGGGTCAGCTGCTCCCGAAGCTGCGCAGCGGGCAGGTCAACGCCATGCTGCCCAGCGACTACGTGGTGTCGGTGGCTGACGAGCAACAGGTCTACCCGGCGATCTACGACGACATCAGTCTCGACCCAGCGCAGCTGCCCACATTCCCCACCAGCCGGGACGGCTTCGAGGACCTGGAGGGGGAGCCGCGGACCGTCGTGTCCCATGACGGCTTCACCAGATGGCGGGTCTACTACGCGGCCCAGCCGGACGGCTCGGTGCTCGCCGTGGGTCAGCCGCTCACCGAGGTGGACCGGGCGGTGAAGCAGCTCGTCTGGATAGACCTACTGGTCGGCGGTGCGGTGTTGATCATGCTGGCCTCGGTCGGTGCGGCGATCGTCCGGACCAGCCTCAAACCGTTGGTGGAGATCGAACGCACCGCCGCCGCGATCGCCGGCGGTGACCTGTCCCGCCGGGTGCCCGACCCGGAGGAGGGGCAGGAGTATCCGACCTCTGAGCTGGGCCGGCTCTCCCGCGCGCTGAACGCGATGCTCACCCAGATCGAGGTGGCGTTCACCGCCCGAGCCGCCTCGGAAACCTCGGCCCGTTGGGCGGAGAGCGCCGCCCGCGACGCCGCCGCCGCCGCTCAGGCGTCCGAAGCGCGGGCCATCCGCTCCGAGGAGCGGATGCGGCAGTTCGTCGCCGACGCCTCCCACGAGTTGCGTACCCCGCTCACCACCATTCGTGGCTTCGCCGAGCTGTACCGGCAGGGTGCGGCCCGCGCGCCGGAGCAGACCGCCGGTCTGCTGCGCCGGATCGAGGACGAGGCGGCCCGGATGGGGCTGCTGGTGGAGGACCTGCTGCTGCTCGCCCGGTTGGACCGGGAACGGCCCCTCGCGCTGACCCCGGTGGAGCTGCCGGTGCTCGCCTCTGACGCCGTGCAGGCCGCGCGGGCGATGGCACCGGACCGGCGGATCGAGTTGGAGATCGAGCCCGAATCGGGCCCGCTGGTCGTCTCCGCCGACGACGCGCGGTTGCGGCAGGTGATCGGCAACC
>NZ_JAGPXZ010000491.1:0-4735 GCF_018070305.1 Micromonospora sp. M51
GGCGCGGGAGTCCGGGCCGGCGGGACGCGAGCCGGAGGCCGTGGCGGCCACCCCGCTGCGCGGCATCGACGCGGCCGGTGGCCTCGCCGCGCTGCGCGGCCTGCTGGACCGACCGCTGACCTCCTACTACCTGCTGCTGTCCTGCGCCGGCCTGCTGCTGCTGATCGGGCTGACCATGGTCTTCTCGGCGACCAGCGTCAAGGACTACGCCGAGGACGGCAACGCCTCGGCCTCGGTGACCAAGCAGGCCATCTTCGCGGTGATCGGCATCGGCGCCTTCTGGATCTGCCAGCGCCTGCCGGCCAGCACCTACCGGTCGCTGGGCCGGCCGCTGCTGTTCACCTCGATCGGGTTGCTGCTGCTGCTCAACCTGCTGCTCGCCTACGCCCGGCTGACCCGGCAGGAGTCAGGGCAGATCGGCCCGGTCGAGGCACGGCTGAACTGGCTGTTCATCGGCGGGATCCAGCTGCAGCCGTCCGAGCTGGCCAAGTTCGCGATGGTGCTCTGGGGCGCGCACCTGGTCGCCCGCAAGGGCGCCGCGCTGGGCTGGTGGCGCGAGCTGGCCACCCCGCTGTTCCCGATCGTGGGCCTGCTCTTCGTCCTGGTCGGCTACAACGACACGGGCACGATGCTCTGCCTGCTGGCCCTGGTCGTCGGCCTGCTCTGGGCCGCGGGGGTGCGGATGCGGGTGTTCGGCGCCCTGGCGGCGGCCGGTCTGGTCGGGATCGGCCTGCTCGTCGCGGTGGCCTCGCTGGGCGCCGGCTCCGGCGAGCGCGGCGCGGACAACTACCGGCTCGCGCGGCTGGACATGTTCTTCAACCCACCGGACCCGGAGACCTGCAAACTCAACGACTGCCTGCAGTTCTACCAGGGGCGGCTGGCCATCGAGCACGGCGGCTGGTTCGGTGTCGGGCTGGGCAAGGGCAGCCTGAAGTGGGACTGGCTGCCCGAGGCGCACAACGACTTCATCTTCGCGATCATCGCCGAGGAGCTGGGCGTGATCGGCTGCACCGTGGTGCTCAGCCTGTTCGCGGTCCTCGCGTACACCGGGTTCCGGATCGCCCGACGGGTCGACGACCCGTTCCGCCGGCTCGCCGCCACGGCCGTGACCACCTGGCTGGTCAGCCAGGCCGTGATCAATATCGGTGGGGTGGTCGGGCTGCTGCCGATCACCGGCCTGCCGCTGCCGTTCATCTCCGACGGCGGAAGTGCCCTGGTGGTGACGTTGGCCGGCATCGGCATGCTGGCGTCCTTCGCCCGCGCCGAACCCGATGCGGCCAGAGCACTGCATGCCCGTCCGCCGGCCCGGTGGGTCCGACTACTCTGGGCCCCGTTGCCGCCGCTTCCCGGCCGGCGTCGCCGGCCGGCGTCGCCGCCCGCTGGCCGAGGGTCAGTGCCCCGGTCCCGCGAGCGGCGCCACGACGACCAGGCCGTGCCGCGCGGGGTCCGCCAGGACCGCAACCGCAGGGGTACGGCGAGCGAGAGGAGACGCTGATGGGTCCGCTGCGTTCGGTGGTGCTCGCGGGAGGTGGCACCGGGGGGCACGTCTACCCGCTGCTCGCCTTCGCCGACTGCCTGCGCCGACACGACCCGGGCGTCCGGATCACCTGCCTCGGCACACCCCGGGGCATGGAGAACGACCTGATCCCGCCGCAGGGCTACGACCTGCGGCAGATCCCGGCGTACCAGCTGCCCCGGTCGGTCAACATGAACCTGGTCCGTACCCCGGGCCGGATGTGGACGGCGGCCCGCGCGGCGGGCAAGGTGATCGACGAGGTGCGCGCCGAGGTGGTCGTCGGCTTCGGCGGGTACGTCTCGGTGCCCGCCTACCTGGCCGCGTGGCGTCGTGAGCTGCCCATGGTGATCCACGAGGTGAACGTGCCACCGGGCGTGGCCAACCGGCTGGGCATGAAGTTCACCAAGAACGTCGCCGTCGGCTTCCCGAACCAGCCGAGCCAGGCCGAGTCGTTGCGGGACGCCACAGTGGTCGGGGTGCCGCTGCGCCGCGCCATCACCGGTCTGGACCGGTACGCGCTGCGCAACGCCGCCCGCGCCCACTTCGGGCTCCGCCCGGACCTGCCGGTGCTCTTCGTCTCCGGCGGCTCGTCCGGCGCCCGCTCGATCAACCTGGCGGTCTCCGGCGCGGCCAAGGAACTGGCCCGCAACGGCGTGCAGGTGCTGCACGTGATGGGTGCCCGCAACGAGCCGGTGCCGATCCCCACCGACCTGCCGGTGCCGTACGTGACGCTGCCGTACCTGTCGGAGATGGAGCTGGGCTACGCCGCCGCCGACCTGATGCTGGCCCGGGGCGGGGCGATGACCGTCGCCGAGGTGGCCGCGATCGGGCTGCCCACGATCTACGTGCCGTACCCGCACAGCAACCAGGAGCAGCGGCGCAACGCGCTGCCGGTGGTGGAGGCCGGCGGCGGGCTGCTGGTCGACGACGCGGAGCTCACCCCGGACTGGCTGGAGCGCACCGTCATCCCGCTCATCCGTGACCCGCAGCGGCTGTACACGATGGGCGCCGCCGCCGGGGCGTACGGCCGGCGCGACGGCGACGAGGCCCTGCGGTCCTTCGTGCTGGCGGCGGTGGCCCGATGACCGCGCAGTTCACCCCGGCCGGCACGCTCACCGCCGAGGACCTGGGCGCCGTCCACCTGATCGGGGTGGGTGGGGTGGGCATGCTCGGCGTGGCCCGGCTGCTGCTCACCCGGGGCATCCGGGTCTCCGGCAGCGACCTGCGGGAGTGGCCGTCGCTGGCGGGCCTGCGGGCGCTCGGCGGCACCATCCACCTCAGCCACGAGGTCAGCAACCTCGACGGGGTCGACACCGTCGTCTACTCGTCGGCGATTCCCCAGGACCACCTGGAGCTGGTCGAGGCGCGTCGGCGCGGCCTGCGGGTGCTGCACCGCTCGGAGGCGCTCGCGGCGGCGATGACCGGCCGTCGCGCCGTGGCCGTCGCCGGCACGCACGGCAAGACCACCACCACCTCGATGGTGACGATGGTGCTCCAGCAGGCCGGGGTGGACCCGTCCTTCGTGATCGGCGGGGAGATCTCCGAGGTCGGCTCGGGCGCGCACCACGGCACCGGCGAGCATTTCGTGGTCGAGGCGGACGAGAGCGACCGCTCGTTCCTCATCTACCGCCCGTACGTCTCGATCATCACGAACATCGAGGCGGACCACCTGAACACCTACGGTGACTACGCGACGCTGGAGGCGGCGTTCGTGGAGTTCGCCCGTCTCACCGACCCGGACGGGTTCATCATCACCTGCGCCGACGATCCGGGCGGTCGACGGCTGGCCGAGAGCCTGCGGTCCGAGGGGCGGCGGGTGTTCACCTACGGCGAGGCGGACGACGCCGACCTGCGGTTGACCGAGATGGTCTCCTCCGCCCGGGGGGTGCGCTACCTGGCCGCCATCGACGGACGGTCGCTGGGCGAGTTCCGGCTGCCGGTGCCGGGACGGCACATGGGGCTGAACAGCGCCGCCGCGGTGCTGACCGCGTACCTGCTGGAGTTGCCGCTGGAGGCGGCGGAGGCCGCGCTGGCGGTCTTCCCCGGCGTGCGTCGGCGCTTCGAGCGCAAGGGTGTCGCGGACGGCGTGCTGGTCTACGACGAGTACGCGTACCACCCGACGTCGATGACGTTGGCGATGCAGACGCTGCGCGAGGTCGCCGGGGACGGCCGGCTGATCGTGGTCTTCCAGCCGTACCGGCTGTACCGCACCCGCGACAACCAGGCGGAGATCGCCGCGGCGTTGGCCATCGCCGACGAGGTGGTGCTGTTGGAGGTCTTCGGGCCGGGTGAGTTGCGTCAGCCCGGCGAGGGCTCGGCGGCGCTGATCGCGGCGGTGGAGCTGCCCGCCGACCGCAAGGTCTTTGTGGAGTCGTGGGAGCAGGCCCCGGTCGAGGTGGCCCGTCGGGCCCGTTCGGGGGACGTGGTGGTCACCATGGGCGCCCCGCCGATCTCGCTGATGGGCGACGAGCTGCTGGCCGCCCTGGGTGAGCGTACGGCCGGCTCGGCATCCACCGCGACCGTCGACCCGGTGGCCACCTCCCCGGCGATCGGTGATCCGGTACCGGGTGGGGCCACGTCCGGTGGCGACGGTGCGGCTCTCGGTGGCACCGCCGTGCCCGGCGGCTCGGCGCCGACGGCCGGATGAGTCCCGGCCCGGCCCGGGGGCGGACCAGCGCCGCCGACGGCGGCGCCCCGCGCCGAGGTCCGGCCCGGCGGTGGCAGCTGGTCCGGGCGGGCCGCGACGCGGTGCCGCCGTCGACCCGCCGGTTCATGGCGCGTGCCCGGCAGCGTCGCATGCGTGCGGCGCTGCCGTGGGCGGTGGCCGCCGGGGTGCTCGCCCTGGCCGGGCTGGTCGCCTGGACGGTGCTCGGCACCGGGCTGTTCGGCGTGCGTGAGGTGCGGGTGGAGGGTGCGAAGCTGGCCACTCCGGTGCAGGTGCACGACGCGGTCGGCGTTCCGGACGGGGTGCCGTTGGCCCGGGTGGACCTGGCCGCCGCGGCCCGACGGGTCGGCGCGCTGCCGGTGGTGGAGCGGGCCACGGTGTCCCGGGACTGGCCCGACGCGCTGGTGGTGCGGGTGACCGAGCGGACCGCGGTGGCGGTGGTGCCGCAGGGGGAGGCGTTCGCCATGATCGACGGGAGCGGGGTGGCGTTCCGGACGGTGGAGCGACGCCCGGCCGGCCTGCCGCAGGTGACGGTGGCCCGGCCGGCCGCCGAC
>NZ_JAGPXZ010000492.1:0-4733 GCF_018070305.1 Micromonospora sp. M51
ATCCCTGGAGAGCGTCTTCTCCTACCTGGTGGAGGCATAGATGTCCACGGTTACCTGGATCACCGCGCGCGGGTTGTTCGGCCGACGTCGGTTCCTGCTGCTGTTGCCGCTGCCGTTGGTGCTGCTCGGCCTGGCCGTGCTCTGTCGGTCGCTGGGGGTGGACCCGCGCGAGTGGGGGCCGCCGGTGCTCGTCGGTCTCGGGCTCGCCGTGGTGCTACCGGTGGTCGCGCTGATCATCGGCACGGGCGTGCTGGGCGCCGAGATCGACGACGGCACCGTGGTGCACATCCTGACCAAGCCGCTGCCGCGCTGGCAGATCGTGCTGCCGAAGCTCGCGGTGGCCGCCGGGGTCACCGCGGTCACCGTGGCGGTGCCGCTCTACGTCGCGGGCGTGCTCGCCAGTTCGGTACGCCTCGGTCTGGCGCTGGCCGCCGCGGCGGCGCTCGGCGCGCTGGCGTACTCGGCGTTCTTCCTCGCGCTCAGCCTGGTCACCAGGCGGCCGGTGCTCCTCGGCCTGGTCTACGTGCTGATCTGGGAGGGTCTGCTGGGCAACTTCGTCAGCGGCACCAAGGTGCTCTCCATCCAGCAGTACGTGATCGCCCTCGCCGACCGGATCGCCCCCACCGGGCTGTTGGAGGCGAGCGTGTCGGTGTCGGTGGCGTCGGTGATGACCGCGCTGGTCAGCGTCGGCTTCACAGTGCTCGCCATCGACCGCCTGCGCTCGTTCAGCGTGGCCGGCGAGACGAGTTGACAGCGGTGCGAGCTGCTGTTCCGGCCAGCCCCCGCCCGGCGGTAGGGCTGGCCGGATGGACCGGTCGGGCCCGCTCGGGTCAGGCTGACGGGCGTGAGCGTCGAAGCGGAGCGGACGTCGTTGGCTGAGCCGTACTCCCGGAGCAGCCGGCCGTGGCTGACCAGCCTGGCCGTCGCCGGGCTGGCCTGTGCCACGGTCGCCACGGCGGCCCAGGGCAGCGGCCAGTTCCACTGGTGGGCCGTGTTCATCCTGATTCCGGCCGCGTTGATCGCGGCCAGCGGTGGGCCGTTGCTGGCCCGCGGGGGTGGCCGGTCCTTCGCCGGGTACGTGCTGGCCTGCGTCGGCACGATCGTCTTCGCGGTCGGCGCGCTGCTGATGTTCGGCGTGATGGGGCGGGGCTGGCCGCTGCTGGTGGTGCTGCCCTGCCTGGCCGTCGCCGGCACCTACGGCTGGCGGGCGGCTCACCCGCTGGCCCGCGGCCTGCACCGGGCGGTCGCCCTGCTCGCGCTGACCGGCGCGCTGCTCGGCCTGACCCTGCAACTGATCCGGGTGGATCTGATCCACCTCAAGACCGGCTGGTGGGGCGCCTTCCTGATGTTGGCCGGGGCGATCGTGCTGGGCAACGCGGGGGAGCTGACCCGGCACCGGATGCCGTACCGACTCCAGGCGATCACCCTGCTGGTGGGGCCCTCCGTGGTCGCGTTCCTGCTCGGGCTGCGGTTCCTGCGCGGCTGGTGACCCGCCGGTCCGCCCCCCCCCCTCCGGGCGGCGGCGGCCCCGCGGCCCAAGGCGCAGGCCCTGACCAGCTCCGGGGCGCGGTCCGGGAGCAGGTCGAGCTTGCCGATCCGGCCCGCCGCCCGTAGGTCATCGGCGACCAGGGTGAGCTGCTCCAGCAGCGCCGCCGGGCCGAGCGCCTCGGCCAACGGCACCTCCGCCTTCATCGACAGCTTCCGCTCCGACTTGGCCCGGCGCACCTGGCTCAACGCGTCACCGGCGAGCCGCAGCAGCGCCGGCTCCCCCGACCCCTCGATCGTCCGGGCCACCTCGTGGGTGGTGGGCCAGGGTGCCCGGTGCACCGAGCCGTAACGCCACCACGACCAGACCTCCTCGGTCACGTACGGCAGCACCGGGGCGAACAACCGCAGCTGCACCGACAGCGCCGAGGCCAACGCCGCCCGTGCCGAGTCGGCCGCCGCGCCGGTGCCGTAGGCGCGCTCCTTGACCAGCTCGATGTAGTCGTCGCAGAACCGCCAGAAGAACGCCTCGGTCACCTGCAACGCCGCCGTGTGGTCGTACGAGTCGAAGGCGGCACCCGCGGCGGTGACCACGGTGGCCAGCTCGGCGAGCATGGCCCGGTCCAGTGGTGTGGTCGTCGGGGCGCGCAGGGCGTCCGCCGCGCCCAGCCCGAGCGCGAACTTGGACGCGTTGAGCAGCTTGGTGGCCAGTCGCCGGCCCACCTTGATCTGCGCCGGGTCGAACGCCAGGTCCATGCCGGGCTTGCCGCTGGCCGCCCAGTAGCGCACCGCGTCCGAGCCGTGCTGCTCCAACAGGGCCAGCGGGGTCACCACGTTTCCCTTGGACTTCGCCATCTTCTTGCGGTCGGGGTCGAGGATCCAGCCCGAGAGCACAGTGTCCCGCCAGGGCAGCACCCCGTGTTCGAAGTGGGAACGGACCACGCTGTCGAAGAGCCAGGTCCGGATGATCTCCTGCCCCTGCGGGCGGAGGTCCATCGGGAAGACCCTGGCGAACAGGTCCGGGTCGGTCTCCCAGCCACCGACGATCTGCGGGGTCAGCGACGACGTGGCCCAGGTGTCCAGCACGTCCGGGTCGCCGATGAAACCGCCCGGCTGGCCGCGCTGAGACTCGTCGTACCCCGGCGCCGGATCGCTGGATGGATCGACCGGCAGCGCGGACTCGTCCGGCGTGAGAGGGTGGGACCAGTCCGGCTCGCCAGCGTCGTCGAGCCGGTACCACACCGGCACCGGCACCCCGAAGAAGCGTTGACGGCTGACCAGCCAGTCCCCGTTGAGGCCGCCCACCCAGTTGTCGTAGCGGTGTTTCATGTGCGCCGGCACCCAGTGCAGCTCCTCGCCGCGACCCAACAGGGTGGCGCGCAGCGCCTCGTCCCGGCCGCCGTTGCGCAGATACCACTGTCGGGTCGAGACGATCTCCAGTGGCCGGTCACCGCGTTCGTAGAACTTGACCGGGTGCGTGACCGGGCGCGGCTCGCCGATCAGGTCACCGGCGTCGGCCAGCATCCCGACGATCTCCCGGCGGGCACCGTTGACGGTCTGCCCGGCCAGCGCCGCGTACGGCTGCGGGGGCACCCCGTCCGGCGGCTCGGGGAGCAGTCGACCGTCCCGGCCGATCACCACCCGGGTGGCCAGCCCCAGCTCACGCCACCAGGTCACGTCGGTCAGGTCACCGAAGGTGCAGACCATCGCGATGCCGGTGCCCTTGCCGGGTTCGGCGAGGGGATGGGCGTACACCGGCACCTCGACGTCGAACAGCGGGCTGCGCACCGTGCCGCCCACCAGGTCGGCGTACCGCTCGTCGTCGGGGTGGCAGACCAGCGCCACGCAGGCCGGCAACAGCTCGGGCCGGGTGGTGTCGATGAGCACCGCACGCCCGTCGGCAGTGGCGAACCGCAGCCGGTGGTAGGCGCCGGGGCGCTCCCGGTCCTCCAGCTCCGCCTGGGCGACAGCGGTGGCGAAGCCGACGTCCCAGAGTGTCGGCGCCTCTGACTGGTACGCCTCGCCGCGGCGCAGGTTGCGCAGGAACGCCCGTTGGCTGGTGGTCCGGGCGATCCGGCCGATCGTCGTGTACGTCAGGGACCAGTCCACCGAGAGCCCCAGCCGCCGCCACAGCGCCTCGAAGGCCTGCTCGTCGGTGACCGTCAGCCGTTCGCACAGCTCGATGAAGTTGCGCCGGGAGATCGGGGTGGGGTCGCGGCGGGCCGCGTCGTCGACCGGGGCCGCCGGTGGCCGCCACACCGGGTCGTACGGCAGCGCCGGGTCGGGTCGCACCCCGTACACGTTCTGCGCCCGACGCTCGGTGGGCAGGCCGTTGTCGTCCCAGCCCATCGGGTAGAAGACGGCCTTGCCGCGCATCCGCTGGTAGCGCGCCGAGGTGTCGGTGTGCGTGTACGAGAACACGTGCCCCATGTGCAGCTCGCCCGATACGGTCGGCGGCGGGGTGTCGATCGCGTACACGTCCTTGCGCTCCTTCGAGCGGTCGAACGCGTACGTGCCTTCCTCCTGCCAGCGGCGCGCCCAGCTCTCCTCGAGCCCGTCCAGGGTCGGACGCTCGGGAACGCCGGCGCGGGCCGTCCTCGCCGTGTCGGTCATCCTGCGATCGTAGGCATCCGCCGGGTGCGGGGCGACGTAGTTGCGGCCGAACACACCGGCCGGCGGGGAACGGCCACCACCGGGGCGGCCCGGCTAGATCAGCGAGTCGCGCCACTGGCGGTGCAGGGCGGCGTACCGGCCGCCGGCCTGGGCCAGCACGGCGGGTGGGCCGTCCTCGACGACCTTCCCGCCGTCGATGACGAGCACCCGGTCGGCGGTCTCCACCGTGGAGAGTCGGTGGGCGATCACCAGTGCGGTCCGGTCGCGCAGGATGGTGCCGAGTGCCCGCTGCACCAGACGTTCCGTCGGCACGTCCAGCGACGACGTCGCCTCGTCCAGGATGAGCACGCTCGGGTCGGCCAGGAACGCGCGGGCGAACGCGACGAGCTGCCGCTGCCCGGCGGAGAGCCGCCCGCCTCGTCGGTGCACCTGGGTGGCGTACCCGTCGGGTAGCGCGGCGATGAAGTCGTGCGCCCCGATCGCCCGCGCGGCGGCCTGCACGGCGGCGTCGTCGGCCCCCGGGCGACCGAACCGGATGTTCTCCGCGACGGTGCCGCTGAACAGGTGGTTCTCCTGCGTCACCAGCACCACCGCCCGGCGCAGGTCGGCGTCGCGTACGTCGCGCAGGTCGACCC
>NZ_JAGPXZ010000493.1:0-4726 GCF_018070305.1 Micromonospora sp. M51
TTGTTGGTCTGCACCACCAGCAGTTGCGCGCCGCCGGTGACGGTGTCCCGGACCACCTCGTCGTAGGCGACCTCGAAGCAGATCACGTCACCGAGCACGGCGGGGCCGGCCCGTACCACGCCCGGGGTGCTTCCGGGCACGAAGTCGTTGCGGATCAGGTCGACCTGCTTGCTGACCATCCGGGCCACGTCGCGCAGCGGCACGTACTCGGCGAACGGCACCGGGTGGCGTTTGGTGTACAGCTGCTCCATGTCGGCGCCGGTGCCGGGGCGCCACAGGATGCCGGCGTTGCGGACCTGCCCGACGTCGGGGCCCAGCAGCACCGCGCCGACCAGGATCGGCGCGCCGATGGTGTCGGCGGCCTGGGAGATCCGGGCACCGGCGGTGGGGTTGCGCAGCGGGTCGATGTCGCTGGAGTTCTCCGGCCACACCACCACGTCGGGGTGCGGCTGCTGCCCGGCGGCGACCTGCCCGGCCAGCTCGATGGTGGCGTCGACGTGGTTGTTGAGCACCGCCTGCCGTTGGGCGTTGAAGTCCAGGCCCAGCCGCGGCACGTTGCCCTGCACGATCGCCACGGTGACGGTGGCGCCGGACCCGGCGGAGGCGACCGGCACGAGCAGGGCACCGGCGGTCAGCGCGACGGCCACGACCGCGGGGACGACGACCGGCGTCCACCGCCGCGCCGAACCGCCGCCGGACGGCGCGGTGGTGGTGGGGTTGGTGTCGGCGGGGCCGTCGAGCTGGTGGCTGTCGGCGGGGCGGTCGGTGTCCGCGGTGTCGGCCGGGTCGGTGCTCGGGCCGGTGCCGTTGGGGGTGGTGCGGCGCAGGGTGCTGACGGTGCGCCAGCCGGCGGTGACCAGCAGACCGCCGACGAGGGCGACGGCGAAGGTGACCACCGGCGCGCCGCCGAGCGCGGCCAGGCGCAGCAGCGGCGACTCGTCCTGGCTGAACGCGAGCCGCCCCCAGGGGAACCCGCCGAACGGGGTGCGGTCGCGCAGCGCCTCCTGGCCCACCCAGAGCAGCCCGGTCAGCGCCGGCCACGCCCAGCGGCCCCGGTCGGCCAGCGGCGACACCCAGGCGGTAGCGGCGCCCAGCAGCGCCAGGTAGCCGGCCTGCAGCAACGACAGCAGCACCCACGGCAGGTAACCGGTGTGCAGGTTCGTCCAGGCCAGCAGCGGGGCGAACAACGCCACCCCGGTCAGGAAGCCCAGGCCGGCGCCGGCGCGCAACCGCCGCCGGTGTACGGCGGCGGCCAGCAACGCCACCCCGACGGGCGCGAGCGGCCACACCCCGTACGGGGGGAACGCCACCAGCAGGGCCAGCCCGGCGGCCACGGCCAGGGGCACAGCGACCCGCAGCGGCAGCGGCCGACCCGCGACGACCGGCGCGCCGGTCACCCGGGGGGTGCGGGTTTCATCCTGGTCCAGCATCGTCACCGCAGCTTCACCTCGATCACCCGGCGAAGGCTACCCGCCTGATGGTCCCGCCGGCCGGGCCCCCCGCTCGCCGATCTTGCGCTTTCCGTGCCGACACAAGGGGCATTCCCGCCCACATCGACGACCGAAACCGCAAGATCGCCGGGAGTGGAGTGGGAGTGGGAGTGGCGTGGCGTGAGGGTGGGGGGATGAAATCGGGGCGCGGCTGACGCCGCGCCCCGATGCTCCCAGGCCCTTCCCGGCCGGTGTGGCGAGGATGGGGCACGACGACCTTCGGACCGACCGGACGTGGACTGGCTGCCCCCGCCGGGCCGTTGTCTACTGGCCGTGCACCTCACCCTGCCCGTACACCGGTAACCGCGGCCGGTTCGCGCCGCCCCGCCGACCCCCGCCCGCTGGACCTGGCCGCCGCGACGATGACGCTGAAACATGTCGCTCGGCCAGCGGACGAAGGGACGAAGCGAACAACAGCCGCTTCCCGTGGTAGGACTCAAAGACGGTACGTGCCGACCCCCGTCGGTTGTCAACCCGCACCCGGCCTGTCGTGTGTTGCGACACGGCGTGTCGGTCGGCGAGTCTCACTGCGTACGCAGATGGTGACGCAGCAGCGCCCTCGCGGCCGCCGGGTGTTCCTCGGCGAGCAGCCCTCCGGCGGCCAGCACGTAGTCCGCGTCGACGACCGTCGCGGCGGCGCGCGGCAGCGCCCACCCGCCGGCGTGATCGGCCAGGACCGCCGACAGCACCTGCCCGGACATGTCCGCCGGGGCGTGCCGCAACACCCCACCGGAGCCCACCAGCAGCCGCACGTCGCGCAGGTCCCGCCCGGCCCGCTCACCGGTGGCCGCGCCCCGGGCGTGCCGGCGCAGCGCCACCGTCGCGGCGAGGGTGGCGATGCGCCGGTCCACGGCCCGCTCGACGTCGTCGACGGCCAGTAACGCCGGGTCGCCCGCCCGACGCGCCGCGGCGGCCGCCAGGTCGTCGGACTCGTCCCCGGCGAGCAGCCGCTCCTCGACGGCGGCGCGCACCACCCCGGGGGCGCTCCACCGCATCCCCAGATCGCCCTCCACGGTGCGGGCCCGCCACAGACTGCCGGCGACCTCCCGGCCCGGCCCGGTGGCCCGCTCGTCGGGCGTGAGCACCGAGTACACGTCGGTGGTGGCCCCACCCACGTCGACGACGGCGAGATCACCACCGAGGGTGTCGGCGAGCACCTCCACACCGGTGAGCACCGTGTCGGGGGTGGCCGCCCGCACCAGCCGCGCGAACCGGGTGCCCCTGGACAGTCGTTTACCACCGATGACGTGACGCAGGAACACCGCGCGGATCGCCGAGCGCGCCGACGCCGGGGCGAGCACCCCGATGCGCGGCAGGACGTTGTCGGCGTCGGTGACCGGCACCCCGGCGTCGCCCAGCAACCCGGTCAGCTGCTCGCGCACGTCGGAGTTGCCCGCGTACACCACCGGCCGGCGCCACCGGGCCCGGGCCAGCCGGGTCGCGTTGTGGGTGATCGTGTCGGCGTCACCGCCGTCGGTGCCGCCGACGAGCAGCACCACATCGGGTCGGGCCGCCCGCACCGCCGTCAGGTCGGCCGCGCCGAGCCGACCCGCCGCGACGTGCACCACGTGCGCGCCCGCGGACAACCCGACCCGCCGCCCGGCCTGCGCGGTGACCAACGGCTCATAGCCGATCACGGCCAGCCGCAACCCACCCCCGGCCGACGAACACACGTACCACGGCACGTCACCCACCCGCAGCCCGGCGGTGGCCGCCGCCACCGCGGCGTCCAGGCCGTGCAGCACTTCGGTGCCTACTGTGGTCGGCGCCGACGCCGCACCGGCGAGGACACCGGCGGCCAGGTCCACCACCGCCACCTTCGTGTACGTGGAACCGACGTCGGCGCAGACCGCCAGTGTCGCGGGCTCTCCCGGTCCGCGACCGCGGGGCTCGCGACCCTGGCTCATTCCTCGCGACCGACTGCGGCGGGGACGACCACGGTGCCGGTCGCGGTGACCGCCACGATCGGCGGGTCGAGGACCTCCGCGGCGGACGCGGAACGGTCCGGGCGACCCCGGCACACCACCGCGCAGCTCAACTCCAGGGTGCGGCTGCGGGTGCCCACCCGCGACACCTGCGCGGTCACCTGCACCACGTCCCCGGCGTGGATGGGCGCGTGGAAGCGCACGTCGGCGTACCCGGCGAACAGCCCCTCGTCACCGTCGGTGCGGATGCACACCTCGGTGGCGACGTCACCGAACAAACCGAGCGCGTACGCCCCGTCGACCAGGTTCCCGCCGTAGTGGGCGTGCGAGTACGGCACATACCGCCGGTGCGTCACCGTCAACCCGAGCCGTGCGTCGGTCATGCCATCGCCTTCCGTTGCGTGATCAGAGCGTGCACCAGGTAGCTGGCCACCTCGCCGGGCGTGGTGCCCCGACCGAAGATCCGGTCCACGCCCAACTCGTCGGTCATCGTCTCGTCGAAGCGGGGACCACCGACGATCAGCAGCGGCCGCCGCCCCGCCGGCATCGCCTCCCGGAACGCCGCCGACATCTCCCGGGTGTTGTGCAGGTGCGCGTCGCGTTGGGTGACCACCTGCGACACCAACACCGCGTCGGCCTTCTCCGCCCGGGCGGTCTCCACCAACTCCGGCACGCTGACCTGCGCACCCATGTTGGTGACCTTCAACTCCCGGTAGTACTCCAGGCCCTTCTCCCCCGCGATGCCCTTGACGTTGAGGATCGCGTCGATGCCCACCGTGTGCGCGTCGGTGCCGATGCACGCCCCGACCACCGACAGCTTGCGCCGCAACCGCTGCTTGATCACCGTGTTGACGTCCTTCGCCGACAGCAACGCGAAGTCACGCTCCACCACCTGCACGGCGTCGAGGTCGACCAGGTGGTTCACCCGCCCGTAGACGACGAAGAAGGTGAACCCGTCACCCATCGGTTTGGCGTGCACCACCATCGCCGGGTCGATGCCCATCTTGTTGGCCAACTGCACCGCCGCGCCCTCGGCGCGCTTGTCATGCGCCACCGGCAGGGTGAACGACACCTGCACCATCCCGTCACCGGTGGTGTCCCCGTACGGGCGCACGATCTGCTTGCTCACGCCGCCGCCGCTTCGCGCCGGCGGCGTGAGCGCGGGACTGCTGTGCTGGCCGGTTCGCTCGCTACGCTCGCTCACGCCGCCGCCTCCAGGATGTCGGTGGCCGGGTTGCAGTAGTCGGCCTCGTGCGCGGCGACCCCGTCGAGGCCCTTGCCCCGGTCCGCGGGCCGCATCAAGATCCCCAA
>NZ_JAGPXZ010000494.1:0-4718 GCF_018070305.1 Micromonospora sp. M51
GCATCCGGCAGGAACGCAAACCGGCCAGCGTCGCCATGCACACCCGGGGAATCGACCCGCAGGTCGCGGCCTCGGCCATCGAGGCGGTGCTCAACGGCCCGGCCACGTTCGACGGCGTCACGGTGACCCAGGGCAAGGAGGTCATCGAGCTCTCCGTGGTGGCCACCCACAAGGGCACCGCTGTCGACCAGCTCCGGACCCAGCTCGCCGCCAGCGCGGTGCTGTTCATCGGCGACGACATCACCGACGAGAACGCGTTCGGCAACCTGCACGGCCCCGACCTCGGCATCAAGATCGGCCCCGGTGACACCCAGGCCGGCTACCGGGTGGCCGACCCGCTGGAGGCCGCGCGGGCACTCGCGCTGCTGCTGGAGACCCGCCGGCACTGGCTGTTCGGCGAGCGGGCGGTGCCGATCGAGCGGCACTCCATGCTGGCCAACGGTCGTACCGTCGCGTTGCTCACCCCCGAGGCCAAGGTGAGCTGGCTCTGCCACCCCAAGCCGGACTCGGCGGCGATCTTCGCCGATCTGGTCGGTGGCAGCCCGGCCGGCCACTTCAGCATCGTCCCGGAACGCGGCGGCATCCCGCTGGGTCAGCGCTACCGCTCCGGCACGATGACAGTGGAGACCCGCTGGTCCGGGCTCACCGTCACCGACTGGTTGGACAAGCCGGCCCGGGAGACCACCCCGGACGGCCCGGCGGTCGTCACCGGTGACTCGACCCTGCTCCGGGTGCTGACCGGCGGCGGCAAGGCCCGGGTGGAGTTCGCACCGCGGCCGGAGTTCGGCCAGGTGGCCGTGCAGTTGCAGCCACTCGGCGACGGCCTGCTGGTGCTCGGCTCCAACGAGCCGGTCGCGCTCTACTCCCCCGGCGTGCAGTGGGAGGTCGGCAACGACGGCGGGTACGAGACCGCCAAGGCGATCGTCGACCTCTCCGCGGCCGGCGGACAGGTCGTGCTGGAGCTGCGCTTCGGCACGCACAGCCTGGAACATCACCGGGTGCCGATCCACGAGCGTCAGGCCGCCGCCGAGCAGCCGTGGAAGGACTGGGTGGCCTCGCTGCGGCTGCCGTCCACCGCTCGTGACCTGGTCGCGCGCAGCGCCCTCACCCTGCGCGGGCTCTGCCACGAGGCCACTGGCTCGATCCTGGCCGCGGCGACCACCTCGCTCCCCGAGGAGCTGGGCGGCGTCCGCAACTGGGACTACCGCTACTGCTGGCTGCGCGACGCCGCGCTGACCGCCCGCGCCCTGGTCGACCTGGGCTCCGTCGAGGAGGCCGAGGCGCTGCTGCGCTGGGTGGACGGCTGCATCGAGCGCACCGGCGGGCACCCGGAGCGGCTGCACCCGCTCTACACCATCGACGGTTACGAGCTGGGCGCCGAGGCGGTCATCGACACGCTGCCCGGGTACGCCGGCTCCCGGCCGGTCCGGGTCGGCAACCTCGCCAACCACCAGTTGCAGCTGGACGTCTTCGGCCCGATCGCCGACCTGATCGCGGCCGTCGCCGACGCCCGCGGCTCGGTCCGCGACGACGAGTGGCGGGTCCTGGAGAACATGGTCGAGGCGGTCCGCCGCCGCTGGCACGAGCCCGACCACGGCATCTGGGAGGCCCGGCTGCCACCCCGGCACCACGTGTTCTCCAAGGTGATGTGCTGGATGACGGTCGACCGGGCGCTGCACGTGATGCGCCAGCACGGCGGCGAGGACCGGCCCGAGTGGAAGGACCTGCGGGACCGGATCGGCGCCAACGTGCTGGAGCACGGCTGGCACTCCGACGTCGAGGCGTACAGCGTCGCGTACGGGGACGAGGACATGGACGCCTCGTCGCTCTGGATCGGCCTCTCCGGCCTGCTCCCGGGCGACGACCCGCGCTTCCTGTCCACAGTCCTGCGGATCGAGGCGGACCTGCGCAGCGGCCCGGTCGTCTACCGCTACCACTGGGACGACGGCCTGCCCGGCCGCGAGGGCGGTGTCCACATCTGCACGGCGTGGCTGATCGAGGCGTACCTGCGCACCGGTCGGCGCACCGACGCCGAGGAGCTGTTCGCGCAGATGGTGCTCACCGCCGGCCCGACCGGCCTGCTCCCCGAGCAGTACGACCCGCTGGCCGAGCGCGGCCTGGGCAACCACCCGCAGGCGTACAGCCACCTCGGGCTGATCCGCTGTGCCCTGCTGCTGGCCAACATGCGCAAGCAGTAGTCGACCGACAGACCACGCCGGGCCGGAGCAGCGCTGCTCCGGCCCGTCGTCTGTGCCGGCACCGCCACGTCGCCGGCCCGCTGTCCTGACCCTCGCCGCACCGGCCATCGCTGGCAATCTTGGACAGTTTCCGTCAGCACGTGACGGAAACTGTCCAAGATCTCGTCCGTGAGCACCCTGGCACGCCCGACCGGTGTCGCCGGCGCGGTCGGAACGGACCCTCAGCCGTCGAGCGTGCCCACCACGTCTCCCACCACGACGACGGCGGGCGGGCGAAGGTCGGCGGCGAGCAGGTCGGCGGCCACCTCGCCCAGCGTGGACCGCAGGACGCGTTGGGTGCCGGTGGTGGCTTCCTGGACGACGGCGGCCGGCGTCTGCGGCGGCCGACCGTGGGCGATCAGGGTGGCAGTGATGGCAGCGAGGTTCTTCAGCCCCATCAGGATCACCAGGGTGCCGTGCAGACCGGCGAGGGCGTCCCAGCGCACCAGCGAGGCCGGCGAGTCGGGTGCCAGGTGCCCGGAGACCACTGTGAACTCGTGCGCCACCCCCCGATGGGTGACCGGAATCCCGGCCGCCGCCGGGGCGGCGATCGAACTGGTCACCCCGGGGACCACTGTCACCGGCACACCGGCCGCCGCGCAGGCCAGCAACTCCTCACCACCGCGCCCGAAGACGTACGGGTCGCCGCCCTTGAGCCGGACCACGACGGCGCCGGCCAGGGCCCGGTCGACCAGGATCTGGTTGATCTCCTCCTGAGCCCGGGACGGGCCGTAGGGGATCTTCGAGGCGTCCACCAGCTCGACGTCCGGGCGCAGCTCGTCCAGGAGGAGGCCGGGCACCAGCCGGTCAGCGACCACCACGTCCGCCTCGGTGAGCAGCCGCCAGCCCTTGACCGTGATCAGCTCGGGATCACCAGGCCCCGCCCCGACCAGCGCCACCCGCCCGGCCCGCCGCCCACCGCCCGCACCGCCCGCACCGCCCGCGCTGGCCGCACCGGTCGCGCCGCCCGCGCCGGCCGCGCCGACCCCGTCGGTCCCACCTCTCGCACCGCCCGAAGAGCCGGGCCGGCCCCGCGTCGAAGCGGTCCCGTCCGATCCCAGGCGGACCGCGAGCAGGTCGCGGATCGCGTCACGGACGGTCATCGCCCGTCGGGGGTCGCCGCCGCCGAGCACCGCCACGGTGACCGGGCCGTGCCGGGTCACCGCCGGGGTCCAGGCGGTGGCGGCCGTGCGGTCGTCGGCCCGGACGCAGAAGATCCGCCGCTCGGCGGCGACGGCGCTCACCGAGGCCGCCGCCATCGGGTCGTCGATGGCGACCTGGACCAGCCAGGCGCCGTCCAGGTCCTCCGGTTCGAACCGGCGCGGCACCCAGTGCAGTCGCCCCGCGTCGACCTGGGCGCGCAGCGCCGGGGTCAGTTCCGGGGCCACCAGCAGGACGTCCGCACCGGCGTCCAGCAGCGCGGGCACCCGCCGGGTGGCGACCGTGCCGCCGCCCACCACCACCACCCGTCGCCCGTGCAGGCGCAGGCCGAGCGGGTACGGGTTGGCGGTCATGCCGCACCGCCGGGGCGGACGGCTCGTTCGTCGCGCGCTGTCACTTCTCGGCCACCCCGGCGGAGTCGAAGGTGGCCACCTCGTGCAGCACCCGGACCGCGCCGGTGACCACTGGCAGCGCCAGCAGCGCGCCGGTGCCCTCGCCGAGGCGCAGCCCCAGGTCGATCAGCGGGTCGAGCCCGAGGTGGCGCAGCGCCACTGTGGCACCGGGCTCGGCCGAGCGGTGGCCGGCGACCATCGCGCAGACCGCAGCCGGGGCGAACGCGGCGGCGGCGAGGGCGGCCGAGACCCCGATCACGCCGTCCAGCAGCACCGGCGTGCGGCGCGCCGCGGCACCCAGGATCAGCCCGGCCAGGGCGGCGTGCTCCAGGCCACCGACGGCGGCCAGCACCCCCAGCGGGTCGGCCGGGTCGGGGGTGTGCCGGGCCAGCGCGGCCCGCACCACCGCCACCTTGTGGGCGTACGTCGGGTCGTCGACGCCGGTGCCCCGACCGGTGGCGTCGAGCGCGTCGACGCCGGTGAACGCGGCGATCAGCGCGGCGGCAGGGGTGGTGTTGCCGATGCCCATGTCTCCGGTGAGCAGGATGCCGGCACCGGCGTCGATCAGCTCGTCGGCGATGCGGATGCCGGTCTGTACCGCCGCCAGCGCCTCGTCCCGGGTCAGCGCGGTGGTCACAGTGAAATCGCTGGTGCCCCGGCGGACCGACGCGACGACCAGCCGGGGCACTGCCGGGTCGAGCACTGCCGGACCGGTGACCGCTAAGTCGAGCACCGCCGGGTCGGAACCGGCCGGCGCGGCGGCCGGGTCGGTGGCCAGCGGGGTGGCCACGCCGACGTCGACGACGGTGACCGAGGCACCGGCCTGCCGGGCGAACGCGTTGACCACCGCACCGCCGGCCAGGAAGTTGCCGATCATCTGCGCGGTGACCTCCTGCGGCCAGGGGCTGACCCCCTGGGCGTGCACCCC
>NZ_JAGPXZ010000495.1:0-4705 GCF_018070305.1 Micromonospora sp. M51
AGCATGAGCATGCCGACGAAGTCGAACGACTCGGACGGCTCGGGCGCGTCCTTCGGCAGCGCGAACTGCGCGTAGATCAGGGCGATCAGGCCGATCGGCAGGTTGATCAGGAAGATCCAGTGCCAGCTCGCGGTGTCGATCAGCCAGCCACCCAGGATCGGGCCGCCGATCGGGCCCAGCAGCATCGGGATGCCGAGGACGGCCATCAACCGGCCGATCCGGTGCGGCCCGGCCGCCCGGGTCATGATGGTCATGCCCAGCGGCATGAGCATGCCGCCGCCGAGGCCCTGCAGGACCCGGTAGCCGATCAGCTCGCCGATCGTGTCGGCCATGGCGCAGAGCCCCGACCCGATCGTGAACAGAGCCAACGCCACCATGTAGAGCCGTTTGGTGCCGAACCGGTCCGCCGCCCACCCGCTGAGTGGGATCACGGTGGCGAGCGCGAGCGTGTAGGCGGTCATGGTCCAGGCGACGCGGGCGTAGGACGCGTCGAACTCGCTCTGGAATGTGGGCAGCGCCACACTGACCACCGTCACGTCGAGGATCGACATGATCGCGCCAAGGACGACGACGCCCGCCACCTTGAGCACCGCACCGTCGAGTTTGTCCGATGTCGCGATGGATTGCTGTGTCACTAACTCTCCTGAAGTCGATTGAGCCGGCCGATGGTGGGCGGTGGCGGCAATGCCGCGCCTACCGGGCGCGGGGCGCGACGTGCCGGGGCAGCGACGCGCGGAGGCAGACTAACCGCCAGTTGTGACGATTCGCCGCCGGTTTTCGTGACCGCCCGGCTGCTTATCCGAACGGCTGTGCGACTGTGGCCGGACGTCGGGGTGGCGATCGGCCGGCAGAACCGCGATCCAGTGGTCACCAGGGTGGTCTCCTGATCGGCCTGGACAGCCGCCCTGGTGATCTGTCGGTCTGTCGAACGCGTCAAGGCGGGAAAGCCGCGCGTCAGGCCCCGCCGTCCCTGCGCGGCAGGACCTCATCCCCGGTAGCTGATCGGGAGCGGCAGCGCGCCAGGTCTTGGCCCCCGCGCCCTCTCACCCCTCCGTAGCTGCACGGAGTGCGGGCGTGTGCAGGGTCCTGGCCGCGCGCTCTCACCGCCTCGATAGCTGAACAGGAACGGGCCCACGCCGGTCCTGGCCGCGCGCCCCCGCCGCCCTCGGTGGCCGCGCGGAATTGCGGCGTGCCGGGCTGGACACTCGATCCGCCCGCCAGCGGAGGATCGTGCTGGTGGTGCTCAGGTTCGTCGGTGGTACTGGTTGCGGCGCGGGATCTGTTCGGGATCGAGCCAGGCCGGTGGTACGAACTCGGGGTGGCCGTCGCCTGCCAGTCGCACTGCCCAGTCGCTGTGGTGCAGGTGGCGGTGGTGGTGGCCGCAGAGCAGGACGGCGTTGTCGAGGCTGGTGGTGCCGCCGTTGGCCCAGTGGTGGATGTGGTGGGCGTCGCACCAGCGCGGTGGTCGGTCGCAGCCGGGGAAGGCGCAGCCACGGTCTCGCAGCACCAGGGCTCGCCGGAGGGGACCGGTGATGAGTCGGCGTTGTCGGCCGAGGTCGAGTGGTTGGCCGGCGCCGTTGAGGACGGCGGGGAGGATGGCGGCGTCGCAGGCGAGGCGGCGCACGACCTCAGGGGTGAGGTGCAGGCCGGTGTCGAGGGTTCCGCCGCCCAGTTGCCCGGTCAAGCCGTCGTAGCTGGTGGTGACGACGATCTGGGCCGGATCGCCGCCGTTTTCGGGCAGCTCGCCGGTGCGCAGGGCGAGGCGGCACACGTCGCTGAGGGCGTCGTGCCGGCGTTGCCCGGGAGTGCGCTGGTCGTCAGGGCCCGAGGGTGCGCTGAGGGGGTCGATGGTGGCACGGAGGAGCCCGGCGGTCTCGGTGTCGAGGGTGGCGGTGAGTCGTAGGCGGCCGTCGGCGAGGGTGGAGAGGGTGAGGTGGCGGTCGCGGGTGGCGCGGCGGGCTTCGGCGTCGAGGGCGGCTTCGGCTGCGGCGTCGGCGATGTCGGGGGCGACGTGGTCGAGGATGCGGGTGCTGAGTTTGCGCAACAGGGTCGGGTCGAATTGCCCGGCCCACTCGACGAGCACTCCGAGAGCTTTGTCAGCGGCCTCGGGGCCGGCGGCGGTGTGCACGGTGTCGATCGTGTCGGCGATGACCCGGGCCTGGTCCACGGTGATGTGGCCGTCGGCCAGCGCGTGGCGTACGCCAGGGTTGCCGGTGTCCAGGATGGCGGCGAGGTCGACGAGGCGGCGAGCGGCCGGGATGGTGAGGCGTAACCGTTCGCGCAGCCAGACCGCGGTGGAGGAGGCGCCCTGCGTGGTAGCGGTGCGTCGGCCGTCGAGCTCACGGATCACTGCCAGCTTCACCGCGGCGAGACGCTGCTCGATGCGGTGTGCGGCGTCGAGCGCGGCGATCAGGTCGGCCTCGGGCTGCGCCCAGACGGCCGTATCGGCGGAGGCCGCGATCGCGTCCTCTGCCTGCGTCAACTCCTCGACCACGATCCGAATCTAGAACACCTGTACGACATTTTCAGTCACCATGATCGATTCGCAGCAGGTCGGCGCCAAGGCGGCGGGCGCCTGATTTATCGCGCGGCCCGCAACGCCGCCGCGCCCTGGACCACGTCCAGGTCGACGACGACGTCCTCACCATCCCGCATGCCGCGCTCACCGATCGCCAGACCGATCAAGGCCAGTTCGGCGGCATCGTCACGCAGTTCGTACTCTTCGCGACTCTCCTCGCCGATGCCGCCCAACTCGTCGCGATTCCAGGCGGCGACGGCTGACTCGGCCAGAGACCGAGGCAACCGCACGCTGATCCGGCCGACCTGGGAACCGAGACGAGCACCGATCGCCAGCAGCACGGTCCGGTCCCGCTGATATCGCAGGTACTGTTCGCGATCCTCCACGAGCCGAGGCTACTCGCGCCCCGTGCAGCCACCGGTCCCAAGCCGGTGAACTTAGTGGTCAGGGCACTAGTTGCTGCGCTTGCCGGCGTCGAGGGCAGCCTGCTCCACTCGCTGCCGGTGTTCCCGCCACCATGACTCGTCGGCCGGGGGCAGGTTGTCGTTTTCCGACAGCAGCCCGACCGCGCCGTCGATGAGTTCGCGCACGATGTCGGCGTGACCTGCGTGCCGTTGCGTTTCCGCGACGACGTGGACCAGGACGTGGTGCAGCGTGACAGCAGCATCGCCCCACCACGGCACCCGGCCGACCTCATCCAGGGTGAGGGCTTCGATGGTGGTGTCGGCGTGGGCGATCGCGCGACGGTACAGTGCGACGATTTCCTCGCGGGTCTCATCCGCGCTCGCCCACATGTCGGCGTTGGGCTCCGCCCCGTCGCCGACGTACGGCAGTTCCTCCTCGAACGGCCGGCCGAACACGACGCCGAAGTAGAGGACCTCCATGGCCGCCGCGTGCTTCACCAGACCCAGCAGGTTGGTCGCGGTCCGGGTCAACGGACGCCGAACATCGTATTCGCTGAGCCCGTCGAGCTTCCACAGCAGCGTGTCGCGGCCGCCCTTCAGGTAACTGTGCAGGTCTGCCTTCATCGCGGCACTATGGCATCCGATCTGGTGTCGGCGCTGCCCCGGACAATCGACGGAGTTCGTGATCGGTGGAACCTAGACGGTGACCACCGGCACGGCGGCGGTGAGTGCCCAGTCGTGCCCGATGTCGGCGGCGGCGCGCAGCAACCTCGGCAGGTGCTCCTCGCGCAGGGTCTCCACCGAGGTCTCGGCGGCGTGCACCGTCACGTTGATGGCGGCGACGACCCGCCCGTCGCCGTCGCGGACGCCGGTGGCGACGGATCGGATCCCCGGGGCCAGGTCCTGGTCGGCGAGCGCCCAGCCCTTCGCCCGGACCTCGCGCAGCACGGCGTCGAGGTCGCCGGGCGAGGGCTGCCAGCGCGGGGTGATGCCGGAGCGGCTGGGCTCGGCGAGGACGGCGGCCAGTGTGTCCGGCGGTAGCGCGGCGAGCAGCACCTTGCCCATCGACGTCGCGGGCGCCGGGAAGCGGGTGCCGATGGTGACGCCCAGCGTCACGATCTTGGGGACGGCCACCCGGGCGACGTAGACGATGTCACTGCCGTCGAGCTGGGCCATCGAGGTCGACTCGTTGGTCTGCGCGACCAGCTTCTCCATGTGCGGGCGGGCCACGTCCCACATGTTCAGCGCGTTGACGTACGCCATCCCCAGTTCGAGGACACGCGGGGTGAGGGTGTGGCCGCGGCCCGCCGCGCGGACGTAGCCCAGCGATTCGAGCGTGATGAGGATGCGCCGGACGGTGGGGCGGGCCAGGCCGGTGGCGGCGGCGATCTCGCTGAGGGTCATCGAGGGGCTGACGGGACGGAAGGAGCGCAGGACGTCGAGGCCCCGAGCGAGAGCCTCGATGAAGTCGGGCCCGGCGCCCCTTCCGTTGTCACCCATGTCCTAATGCTTCCATTGCGCCGACCCGGCGTCCCACTCGGTGTACTGGTACGGGTTCTCCAGGATCGCGGTCTCGGGGATGTCCGGGTTCATGCCCCGCTGCCACGCCTGCTCCCCCATCGTCTCGCGCAGGTGGTCGATGGTCGCCGCGACCCGCGCCCGCGCGGCGGCGAGGTCGACGCCGACGAGGCGGCCGTCGCGCTTCACGACGCGCCCACCGACGAGCACTGTGTGCACGTCGGCACGCTGGGCCTGGAAGACGACGTGACCGTGCGGGTTCAGG
>NZ_JAGPXZ010000496.1:0-4691 GCF_018070305.1 Micromonospora sp. M51
GCATGCTCAGACCCCGCTCGGCCGCGTACGCCTCGATCGCCTCGATGGTGTCCCAGTCGGCGGCGGCGAGCCGCTCGGCGTACCGGCCACCGCCGGAGAGCCGGCTGCCGGCCGGGGGCTGCTCGCTGCGCTTGTACTTGCCGGTGAGCAGGCCGTTGGCGAGCGGGAAGAACGGCAGCATGCCGAGGCCGAACCGCTCGCACGCCGGGATCACCTCGGCCTCCACCGAGCGTTCCACCAGGCTGTAGTGGTTCTGCGCGCTGATGAAGCGCGACCGGCCGTTGGACGAGGCGACCCAGTCCGCGTCGGCGATCTGCCAGCCGGCGAAGTTGGAGTTGCCCAGGTAACGCACCTTGCCGTCGCGGACCAGGTCGTCCAGGGCGGCCAGGGTCTCGTCGATCGGGGTGCCCGGGTCGGGCTCGTGCATCTGGTACAGGTCGATGTGGTCGGTGCCGAGTCGGCGCAGCGACGCCTCCACCGCACGGGCGATGTAGCGCCGCGCACCCCGCGCGCCGTAGTCCGGCCCGTTGAGGCCGTTCATGTCCATGCCGAACTTGGTGGCCAGCACCACGTCGTCCCGGCGGCCCTTGAGCGCCTGCCCGAGCAGCTCCTCGGAGCCGCCCTGCGGCTCGCCGTAGATGTCGGCGGTGTCGAAGAGGGTGATGCCGGCGTCCACTGCGGCGTCGACCACCGCCCGGGTGCCGTCGAGGTCGAGCTTGCGGCCGAAGTTGTTGCAGCCGATGCCGACCACGGACACCACGAGCCCGGAGTCGCCCAGCCGGCGATAGGTCATGTCAGTCACGAGATCCACCCTATGCCGGCGCGGTGCGGGCCACCTCGGCGGCGGCTCAACCGACGACCTCACTGACCAGCTCACGGGCAGCGTCGATGGTCGCGGCCAGTTCGGCGGGGCCGTGACCGACAGCTCCCAACAGCGCGTGCGCCCGCCGCGCGAAGTCCGGCGGCGCACCCGGCAGCCGCCCCGCGGCGTCGATCATCCCTTTCTCGTTGACCAGCCACCGGCCCGCCCGGGCGTGCAGCACCTGGGCGAGCACCCCGATCGTCCGGAACAGGCAGCCCGCGACGTACCCGCTGTCCCCGCGAGCGCTGGCCTTGGCCGCGCCGGCCAGCAGGAAGCCGGCCTCCCAGCCGCCCGCCACCAGCGCGTCGGCCAGCGCGGGCGGGTAATCCCGGGTCTGCTCCTTCAGGCGGGTCAGCTGGCCGGTCGGGTCCGCGAGCACCTGACACAGCGCCACCTCGCCGACATAGGCCGACGAGTAGAACCCGAGCGGGTGCCCGGCCTGCACACCGACCTCGTACCGGCCGGCGCGGCAGTCCGTCCAGACGCGGCGCACCCGGTCGAGGTCCCGGTAGATCCAGTCCACGGCGACCCCGCCGATCCGCAGCCAACCACCGCCGTCGACCCACTGCCCCCAACCACCCGGTGCGGTGAGTACCACCGCCGGGTCGTCGGCGACGGTCGCGGCTATCGCCCGCAGCGCCGGTACGTCCGGCTCACCCTGGTAGTACAGGCCGAGGTCCCAGTCGGAGTCGGGGCGGTGCTCGCCGCGTGCCCGGCTGCCGCCGAGCGCCACGGCGACCACGCCCGGCACGGCGCACAGCCGGTCGGGCAGGTCGGCCGGGATCACCCGACGTCCCAGACCGGTTCCGGGGTCTCCACCACCTCGCTGTCGCCCCGGAACAGCACGAACCGGTCGAAGGAGCGGGTGAACCAGCGGTCGTGGGTGACCGCGATCACCGTCCCCTCGAACGCGTTCAGGCCCGCTTCGAGCGCTTCCGCGCTGGCCAGGTCGAGGTTGTCGGTGGGCTCGTCGAGCAGCAACAGGGTCGCCCCGGACAACTCCAGCAGCAACACCAGGAACCGGGCCTGCTGCCCGCCGGAGAGCGTGCCGAACCGCTGGTCGCCCTGCGCGGCCAGCTCGTAGCGGCTGAGCACGCCCATCGCCGCGTGTCGGTCCATCCCGGTGCGGTGTTCGTCGCCGCGCCAGAGAATCTCGACGAGCGTCTTCGACATCAGCTCCGGCCGGTCGTGGGTCTGGGAGAAGTGCCCGGGGCGTACCCGGGCACCGAGGCGGGCCACGCCGTCGTGCGCCACCGGTGCGAGCGCCCCCGCTCCGTCGACCGGCCCGTTCGCCGGGTCGGGGTCGGTGCCGCCGCGCGCCAGCAGCCGCAGGAAGTGCGACTTGCCGGTGCCGTTGGCACCGAGCACCGCCACCCGGTCGCCGTACCAGATCTCCAGGTCGAAGGGGTAGGTCAGGCCGTCGAGTTCAAGCTGCTCGCAGACGACCGCGCGCTTGCCGGTCCGCCCGCCGGCCAGCCGCATCCGGATGTCCTGGTCCTTCGGGGGTACGGGCGGCGGCCCGGCCTCCTCGAACTTCCGCAACCGGGTCTGTGCGGCCTGGTAGCGCGAGGCCAACCCGTCGTTGTACGCGGCCTTCTGCTTGTACATCAGCATCAGCTCACGCAGCTTCTGGTGTTCCTCGTCCCACCGTCGGCGCAGCTCGTCGAGGCGGGCGTGCCGGGCCACCCGTGCCTCGTGCCAGCTGGCGAAGCCGCCCGGGTGCACCCAGGCACTACCACCCTCGACGGCGACCACCCGGTCGGCGCTCTGGGCCAGCAGCTCGCGGTCGTGCGAGACGTAGAGCACCGACTTGGTCGACTCGCGCAGTCGCGCCTCCAGCCAGCGTTTGCCGGGCACGTCGAGGAAGTTGTCCGGCTCGTCGAGCAGCAGCACCTCGTCCGGGCCGCGCAGCAGCAACTCCAGCGCGAAGCGCTTCTGCTGGCCGCCGGAGAGGGTACGCACCGGCCGGTCCCGGACGGCGTCCCACGGCTGGCCGAGCACGATCGTCGCGACGGTGTCGAAGAGCACCTCGGCGTCGTACCCGCCGGCCTCGCCCCAGGCGCCGAGCGCATCGGCGTACGCCAGTTGGGCCTTGCCCGCGGCGTTGCTGAACGTGCCGTGGGCCTCGGCCGCCCGCATTGCCGCCTCGGTCTCGCCGAGTCGCCGGCCGGCGTCGCGCAGGGCCGGCGGGGCGAGCGACAACGCCAGGTCGGCGAGGCTCGACTCGTCGCCGATCATGCCGATGAACTGACGCATCACGCCCAGCCCGCCGGCCCGTGCGACGACGCCGGTGCGCACCGGCAGGTCGCCGGCGACCATCCTCAGCAGCGTCGTCTTTCCCGCGCCGTTCGGCCCGACCAGGGCGACCTTGCTGCCCTCACCGACCCGGAACGACACGTCGGCGAAGAGTTCCCGACCGTCGGGCAGGATGTGCCCGACCGCTGCCACGTCCACGTATCCCACGCCGGGATCCTGCCCCAGTGAGGGTCGGGGGGTACATCCAATTACCGGGTGACGCGCAGCACCCGGAAGCCCTTCTGGCTGGCGTACCGCTCGACCTGCCAACTCTGCTCGGTGAGCCAGCGTTGCAGCGAGTCGCCGCCGAGGTGCCGGGCGACGACCAACCAGCCGACACCGTCCGGGGCGAGTCGGGGCAGCCAGCGCCGCAACAGCTCGTGCAGCTCGTCCTTGCCGATCCGGATGGGCGGGTTCGACCAGAGCTGGGCGAAGCGGAGGTCTTCCGGGACGTCGTCCGGTGCGCTGACCCGGACCCGGTCGGCGGCGCCGATCCGAGTCGCGTTGGCGGCGGTCAGCTCGCGGGCCCGGGCATTGACGTCGACGGCCCAGATGGTGCTGGCCGGCGCGAGGTCGGCCAGGACGCAGCTGATCGGCCCGAACCCGCAACCGAGGTCGAGCAGGTCGCCCACGGTGTCGGCGGCGGGCAGCTCGGCCTTGCGCAGCAGCACGGCGGTGCCCGGGTCGAGTCGGCTGGCGGAGAAGACTCCGCCGGCCGAGGCGAGCCGGTAGTCGCGGTCGGCGACGGAGAACTCGACCTCGCGCGCCGGGGCGTCGCTGGTGGGCTGAGCGGTGAAGTAGTGGTCGCCGGTCACCGGGCAATTCTCGCACCGGCCCGGGAAGGACCGCCGGGGCGATCGGCCTTCTCCACGGACCTGACCCGGCCCACGCGCGCATTTCCCTGAAATTACCCCCTAAAGGGACAATCGCTCCTACTCTGGGCGACATGGTGTATCGGTACGAGTCCGATGAGGACGCTTTCGAGGATTACCCGGAGCCCGGGTCCGACCTGTCGGTGCTCGGCACCGGCCCGCCCCCGCCGGCCGGGCCGTCCCCGTCGCGCTTCCCGACGCCGTCGCTGCCCCGGCCGAACCAGCTCTCGCTGCCCTCGTCGTCGCCCGCGCCGACCCGCGCCGACCTGCCGCAGTCCGCGCCGGTACGGGCCGACCTGCCGCAGTCCACGCCGACTCGTGCCGACATCCCGCCCGCGCCGCCGCGCAGCCAGATCTACACGTCGGCGACCCCGGTGGAACCGAACGCCCGGCGCGGCGGCGGCCGGCTGTGGCAGGTACTGATCGGCGGTGCCGCCGTCCTGGTGCTGCTCGCCCTCTGCGGCCTCGGCGCCGCCGCGCTGCTCATCGACCGCAACGAGCAGCAGCCGCAGAGCAACCCGACGTACCAGCCGAACGCCGCCGCGCCGTCGGCCACGCCGGAACGGGTGGCCCTCGACTCCCGGGACACCGACCAGGCCCCGCTCACCGCCAAGGAACTCTTCCCCGGCAAGGAACTGAAGCTCACCGACGGCCAGCCCAGC
>NZ_JAGPXZ010000497.1:0-4687 GCF_018070305.1 Micromonospora sp. M51
GTGAAGGGACTGCCCTGGCCGTTCCAGTCGGTCAGGCTGACCCAGAGCGCCATCAGGATGGGCAGCAGCAGGAACAGCCCCAGAATGACGATCACCGGGGCGACGAAGAGCCAGCCGGCGAGGTTCTCGTCGCGTCGGGTGCCGCCCCCGCGTCGGCGCGGGCTCGACCCGGTCGCGGTGGCCGTGGCGGTCAGTGTCTCGGTTGCCATCTTCCCTCCCTTCCTCTCTCCGGCCGACGTGCGGCGGGGGCCCCGGTGGTCGCCGGAGCCCCCGCCGTCACCTCAGCTGCCGCCGAGCGCAGCCTTGGCGTTCTTGTCGAAGTTCTGCAGGACGGTCTTGGGGTCACCGTTGGCCAGCCCCTGCAGACCGGTGTCGAGGTCCTTGAGGACGCTGTCCATCTTCGGGGCGTTCACCGGGCCCTGGGCGTACGCGGCACCGTCGACGAACACCTTGTCCGCCGGGAAGGCGGCGGTGTACTGGTCGCGCGCCGACTGGCGGGACGGCATGACACCGAACGCCTTCGCGAAGGTCATCTGCTGCTCGCCGCTGGTCATCGCCTCGACGAACTTGATCGCCTGATCCTTGTACTTGCTCTTCGCGGCGATGCCCCAGCACTGGGTGAAGGAGAGCGTGCCCTGCCCCTTGGGGCCGGCCGGCAGCGCCACCACCTTGTACTTCACGTTGGGGAAGTCGTTCTGCAGGGCACCCTTGATCCAGTTGCCCTCGATGGTCATCACGGCCTTGCCCTTGCCGAACGCCTCACCGGACCAGCCGGCGTCGAGCTGCTTGGGGTACTTGGCCAGCCCGGTGCTGAGCATGGTCTTGACGTACTGGAGGGCGGCGAGGTTCTCCGGGGTGTCAGCGGTGGGCTGCTTGCCGTCCTTGCTGACCAGCCAGCCGCCGTTCTGCACCATGAAGGCACCGATCCGGTCCCGGGTGTCGCCGAGGGCCAGCGGGACCTGCCCCTTGGCCTTGATCTTCTGGGCGGCGGCGGTGAGCTGCTCCCAGGTCGTCGGCACGTCGGCGTCGGTCAGCCCGGCCTTGGTCCACAGGTCCGTGTTGATCTGCAGGGCCAGCGTGGAGAAGTCCTTGGGCGCGCAGTAGAGCTTGCCGTCGTACGTGAAGGCGGTACGCAGGCTCTCGTAGAAGTCACCGGAGTTGCTGACCTTGTCGCCGTACGGCTCGAGGGCGCCGACGCTGGCGTAGTTGGCGAACTGGGCCGCGTCCACGTAGAAGACGTCCGGTGGGGTGCCGCCGGCGAGCGCCTGACCGAGTTGCTGGGTGAGGTCCTGGGCCGGGGTCACCGTCGCGGTGTTGCCGGAGCTGCTGGCCCACGTCGCGGCGGCGTCCTGCACGGCCTTGGTCTCGGCCTCGCCGGACGAGCCGATGAGGATCTGCAGGCTGGCCGGGCCGCTGGACTGGGCGGTGTCGCCGGAGGAGTCGTCGAAGCCGCTGCCGCAGGCCGCGGAGCCGAGGAGGGCGACGGCGGCGAGGCCCGCCACCGCTGCCCGGGTGATTGTTCGAGGTGCCATGGTTTCTCCTGGTGGGGGGTGTGGCTACGCGGTGTGCCGCAGTGCCAATGAGGGCTGGAGCAGCACGGGGTTGGGGGTCTCGTGGTCGCCGTCGAGGACCCCGGTGAGCAGGTCCACGCAGCGGGCGGCGGCCTCGCCGAGCGGCTGGCTGACGCTGGTCAGCCCGACCGCCGCGGCCACCGGTGTGTCGTCGAAGCCGATCACCGACACGGACGGGTCGACGCCGCGGATCGCCTGGAGGGCGCCGAGGGCGAGCGAGTCGCTGGCGCAGACCACCGCGCTCGGCGCCACGGCGACGAGCAGGTCACGCATCAGACGTTCACCCTCGGCGATGCCGTCCTCGGTCTCCCGGTGCAGCCCGGTCGGGTCGACGCCGGCCGCGTGCAGCGTGTCGCGCCAGCCGGCCCGCCGGTCGTCGCCGACGCCGGAGCCGACCGGCCAGCCGATGAACGCGATCCGCCGGTGGCCGGCGTCCAGCAGCCGTCGGGTGGCCTGGGCGGTGCCGGCGGCGCCGTCCACGTCCACCCAGGGGTGTGCGTCGAGCGCGTCCCACGGGCGGCCGAAGGTCACGAACGGCACGTCCCGGTCGGCGAGCCATTGGGTACGCGGGTCGCCGTACTTGGTGCCGACCAGCACGAACGCGTCCAACTCGTAGGTGCCGAGCAGGTCGCCGTAGGTGGCGATCTCCCGTTCGTCGTCGGTGGCGGTGTAGAGCAGCACCCGGTAGCCGGCCGCGTCGGCGGTCTCGGTGAGGCCGTGCAGGAAGCGGTCGAGCACGGAGCCGTTGATGCCGTCGCGGGTCGGCTCGATCCGGGCGGCGATCAGGCGGGACCGGCCGGTGCGCATCTGCCGGGCGGCCTGGTTGGCCCGGTAGCCGAGCGCGTTGATCGCGTCCTCGACCCGCTGACGGGTCTCCTGCCGCACGATGTGCGGGGCGTTGAGCACGTTGGACACCGTCTGCCGGCTGACTCGGGCGTGCCGGGCCACCGTCGCGATGGTCACCTTTTCGGCCACTTAATCCCTCTCGCCATCTTGAACGATCCAATTTGGATAAGGCAGGATTGGATCGTTCAAGTTTCTGGAATGTTTCGCACTTTGCACCGCCAGGGGCCGCGTTGTCAAGACGTCCGCCCCGCACCCCGAGGATCTGGAGCCACACCGTGATCGAACGCCAGCTGCAACCCCTCCTGCACGAGTTGGTCGGGGTGGTCTTCGCCCCCACCAGCGCGCTGGGGGACGCGACCGGGCAGATCCGCCCGACCGGCGTCCAGGGCGTCTTCCACGCCGATGCCCGGGTGCTCTCCCGCGCCGAGCTGCTTGTCGACGACCAGGAGCTCGAAGGGCTGACCCGGGGCGACGTCGGACCGCACGGCGCGCACTTCGTGAGCCTGGCCCGCTGGCTCGGTGACCCCACACCCGACCCCACCGTCCGGGTCGACCGGACCCGCCGGGCCACCCGCAACGGTCTCACCGAGGAGCTGCGCATCCGCTCCACCGCCACTGTTGGCGTACGGGCCACTGTCTCCGTCGACCTCGGCTGCGACCTCGCCCCCATCGAGGTCGTCAAGTCTGGTCGCGCCACCGACGCGCTGGCGGCCAGCACCGGCCAGCCCGGCACGCTCACCTGGACGGGCACCGGGATCACCGTCACCGTCACCGCGCCAGGCGCCGACGTGCTCGCCGACGGCGAGCGGGCCACCACTCCCCGGCTGGTCTGGCCGGTCGACCTGCCCCCCGGCGGCGAGACCGTGCTGCGCTGGCAGTTGGCCGTCGACGACCCGCGCGCCGTCGTCGTCGGCCCGGCCGGCGAGCCCGAATGGTCCCGACCCGAGGTGAGCGCCGACGACCGACGCCTCGTCCGGCTGCTCGACCGCAGCCTCGACGACCTGCGGGGCCTCCGGCTGGCCGAGACCGGCGCCCCGGGGGACGTGTTCCTCGGCGCCGGGGTGCCCTGGTTCCTCACCCTGTTCGGCCGGGACAGCCTCTGGGCCGCCCGGATGATGCTGCCGCTCGGCACCGACCTGGCCGCCGGCACCCTGCGCGTCCTCGCCCGCCGGCAGGGCACCCGGATCGACCCGACGACCGGCGAGGCCCCCGGCAAGATCCTGCACGAGCTGCGGCGCCACGAGTTCGCCCTGCCCGAGAACGGCCTGCACCTTCCGCCGGCGTACTACGGCACCGTCGACGCCACCATGCTCTGGGTCAACCTGCTGCACGACGCGTGGCGGTGGGGAATGCCCGCCGTGCAGATCGAGCCCCTGCTGCCGCACCTGGAGGCGGCGCTGCGCTGGCTCGGCGAGCACGCCGACCCGGACGGTGACGGCCTGGTCGAGTACGTCGACACCACCGGTCGCGGGTTGTCGAACCAGGGGTGGAAGGACTCCGGAGACGCCGTCCGATTCCACGACGGAACCCTGGCCACCGCGCCGATCGTGCTTGCCGAGGTGCAGGGGTACGCGCACGAGGCCGCCGTGAACGGGGCCGCCCTGCTGGACGCCTTCGGCCGACCGGGCGCCGACCGCTGGCGCGAGCACGCCGCCGCGCTTGTCGACCGGTTCCGGAAGAGCTTCTGGGTCGACGGCCGCCACGGCCCACAACCAGCGCTGGCCCTCGACCGCGACAAGCGTCCCGTCGACTCGCTGACCAGCAACATCGGCCACCTGCTCGGCACCGGCCTGCTCGACCGCGACGAGGAGGCGCAGGTCGCGCACCTGCTCACCACCGACACGATGGCCGCCGGGTTCGGACTGCGCACCATGTCCAGCGACGACGCCGGCTTCAGCCCGCTGTCGTACCACTGTGGCTCGATCTGGACCCACGACACCGCGATCGTGCTCGGTGGGTTGGCCCGCGGCGGGCACCGCGACGCCGCCCTCGGCCTGGCCGACGGACTGCTCAGCGCGGCCGAGGCGTTCGACTACCGGATGCCGGAGCTGTACGGCGGCGACGACCGGGCACTGGTGAACCGTCCGGTGCCGTACCCGGCCGCGTGCCGACCGCAGGCCTGGGCCGCGGCGGGTGCGGTGCTGCTGCTACAGGCGGCCACGGGGCTCTACCCGGACGTACCGGCCGGCACCGTCCGGCTGACACCGCTGGCCGGGCCCGAACTCGGCGCGCTGCATGTGGACGGGCTGCGCGTGGGCGGCGCTCCGGTG
>NZ_JAGPXZ010000498.1:0-4677 GCF_018070305.1 Micromonospora sp. M51
GCGACTGGGTGAGCAACTCCCGGTAGAGGCCGCTGGGGCCCTCGGTGGCCCGGACGTGCTCGGCGAAACCCTGGCGCACCGGACGCAGTCGAAGAAGAACAGCTTCGCGCCAGCGCGGCGCGGTGCTGGCGACCGCGACGGCCCGGCCGAGGGCGTGCACGTCACCGGCGAGGCCGGCGGGGCGCGGCTCGCCGGGTAGACCGAGGGGAGGTGGATCGGCGGGACGCCCCACCTGATGCGCGACGCGCGGTCGGGCGACGAGTGACGGCTGCTGGATCGGACCGGTGACCATGGCACCTCCCGCGCGGCGCTGCTACCCCATACCGCGATGGTGAGCCTGCCCGACCCGCCCTGTCCAGGGCCCCGGATCGCCTCATCTGCCGCGTCAAACCCACTGACCCCACCAGCCGCAGCAGTACCGCGTCCGCAGCCCTCACGAGCCGCCTGGACGTATCAGCCTCAGTCGGTCCAGCGGCGCTCCGCCAGGCGGCGCAGGTGGTCGGCCACCGCACGGGTGTCGTCGTCCCGCCCGTCGCCCCCTCGGCCCGCCGTCATCGCCTCGGCCAGCGCCCGCAGCTCTGTCGGCGGCAGGCTGGGCAGCCCCATGCCGCGCAGTGGGATGGTGACCCCTCGCGTACCGGCCGGGTCGGTGGCGAGAATGGCCCGCATCTGCGGCCCGCCGGCCGGGTCGACGTCGCCCGCCTTGCGGTACGACGTCCCGCCCGCCTCGATCCTGGCGGTGGCGAGGTCGACGGTGCGGGTGCGCAGCGCCCCGCGTACCCGCGCCCGGCTGCCGTCCAACCAGACGGCCGTTCGGAGCACCCGTAACACGAGGTAGAGGCCGAGCAGCACGAAGGGCAGACCACACAGGCCGATGAGCGGGCTGGGACCGGACTGGTTCGGGTCAGCGGAGTCCCGTAGCCCCGGTGGCAGCAGCCCCGGCGGCAGGTCGCGAGCCTCCTCATAGGAGGCGAACGCGTCACCCGGTCCGGTCAGCCGGCGCAGCAGCCCGTCGGCGACGAGGGGCAGCACCACGAACGCCGCGCCGATGGCGGCGACGAGGACGCCGGCGACCACCGCCACGACCCGCTGGCCGGGTGACGCGCCGACCGACAGGCGCAGCTCTCGGTTGGTCACAGGGGGCAGCGTAAGACCCCGTCGACACAACGAAGCGCCCCGGCCGGTGGCCGGGGCGCTTCGTTCGAGGTGGTGGAGGTGCCGGGAATCGAACCCGGGTCCTTCGCCGGTTTGTCAGGGCTTCTCCGAGCGCAGCTCGCTGTGCCTCTACTCGGCCCCACCGCTCACGCGAGCAAGTTGGTGTGACGGGCCCAGTCGCTGATTAATCTCGCCGCACGGACCCCGCGACCGGGTCCGATTGGCCAGCCTCCTAGCTGATGCCGGCTACTGGGACGAAGGCGTTCCCAGGCCGACAGACTTAGCTACTCGCCTCAGGCGGCGAGAGCGAAGTCAGCGCGATTTTGCTTGGCGCTTATAAGTTTCCGACGACCGATTCTCGAGACGACGTCGGCTTCCTCGGCTCGCTTCCCCTGTCGCTGCGTACGAAGTCGAAACCAGTCACCCCCTCGACAGGCCGCCGATGTGGCGGCACTGACAAGACTAACGCCTGGCGCAACAGCTTTCATCCCGAGCCCCGGGCCGACGTACCGACCCGGACAAACAGGATGAACTAGTCGTCCATTCCCTTGCCTCGTCGACCCGACACCCGGGCGATCTCCCGGTCCGCGTCGCGCTTGGCGAGGTCCTGACGCTTGTCGTACGACTTCTTACCCTTGGCCAGCGCGATCTCGACCTTGGCCCAGCCGTCCGAGAAGTAGACCTGCAACGGGACGATGGTGAAACCACCCTCGCGGGTCTTGCCGACGAGCTTGTCGATCTCGCCCCGGTTGAGCAGCAGTTTGCGGGTACGCCGGGGCTCATGGTTGGTCCAGGTGCCCTGGGTGTACTCCGGAATGTGCATCGCGTGCAGGTACAACTCGCCGTCACGTTCCTGCGCGAACGCGTCGACGAGCGACGCCCGCCCGGCCCGCAGCGACTTGACCTCGGTGCCGGTCAGCGCCATGCCCGCCTCGTACGTGTCGAGGATCGCGTAGTCGTGGCGCGCCTTCTTGTTGGAGGCGACCACCTTGCGCCCCTTTTCCCGTGGCATCGGTGCCACCTCCTCTCCCTCGTCCGCGGCCGGTTCACCCCGGCCGGACAACCGATCATGCTACCCGAGTGGAAGGACCCTCCCGCGCCGTTTATTTCCGGCTGCGGGAGGGTCCTCGGAAGACCACGGGACGACCGTACGGTGCCTAGACCCGCAGGTAGAAGCGCAGGGTGATCCAGGCGGTGGCGGCGCTGACCAGACCACCGACGCCGGCCATCACCGGGAAGATGAACAGGATGTCACCCCAGGTGATCGGCGAGAGCAGACCCTGCAACGCGCTCAACGACCCGTCGAAGAGCAGATACTTCGCCGCGACCAGGGCCACCAGACCGAGCAGTGAACCGATCAGGCCGGCCACCACGGCCTCCAGCACGAACGGCGCCTGGATGAACCAGTTGGACGCGCCGACCAGCTTCATGACCGCCACCTCACGCCGCTTGCTGTACGCGGCCACCTGAATGGTGTTCGCGACGAGCAGCAGGGCGGCGATCGCCATCACGATGGCGGCGGCCAGGGCGATGTTCTGGATCGAGGTGAGGATATTGAAGATCTTGTCGAGCAGTCGACTCTGGTCGACGATCTCCTCGACACCCTCAGTGTCCTTGTACTGGTCGTAGACGCTCTTGTACTGCTCCGGGTTGTTCAGTGTGAGCCGGAACGACTCGGGCAGCTGGTCCGGCTTGACCGCGTTCACCAGGTCCGGCGCGTCCTGGTACATCGACTTGAAGCGCTCGTACGCCTGGGCCTTGTCGACGTAGATGACCTCCTTGACCAGGGGGTCGCCGTCGAGCTTAATCTGCAGGTCGGTGCGCTGCTGCTCGGTGACCTCCTGCTCCATGAAGATCGAGACCTGGATGTTCTTGTAGTAGAGGTCCTTCATGTCGTCGACCTGGCGGTACATGAGACCGCTGGCGCCGAGCATGGTCAGCGAGACCGCCATCGTGATGATCATCGCGATGGACATGGTCACGTTGCGCCACAGTCCGACCAGTACCTCGGACAGGACGTATTTCACGCGCATCGGGATTTCCTCCGGGTCTCCGGCATGAGGTGTTCGTCGTCAGGCTGCGCAGGGGTGGAGCGCCGGCTCACCCGTAGACGCCGCGGGCCTGGTCACGCACGATGCGACCGCTCTCAATCTCAACGACGCGGCGGCGCATCTGGTTCACGATGTTGGAGTCGTGGGTGACCATCACGACGGTCGTGCCGGTGCGATTGATCCGGTCCAGCAGACGCATGATCTCGATCGAGGTGTCCGGGTCCAGGTTTCCGGTGGGCTCGTCCGCGAGAAGGATCAGCGGACGGTTCACGAACGCCCGGGCGACGGCGACCCGCTGCTGCTCACCACCGGAGAGCTCGTGCGGGTAGCGGTGCTCCTTGCCACCGAGCCCGACCAGCTCCAGCACCTCCGGCACGACGCGGCGGGCAACCGCCTTCGTCTTGCCGATCACCTCGAGAGCGAACGCCACGTTCTCGTAGGCGGTGCGGTTCGGCAGCAGCCGGAAGTCCTGGAAGACACAGCCGATCGAGCGCCGGAAGTGGGGTCGCTTCCAGGACCGCATCGACGTGACGTCCTTGCCGTTCACGACGACGCGCCCCTTGTTGGGGGCCACCTCGTGCAGCAGCATCTTGATGATCGTGGACTTGCCGGAGCCGGATGGACCGATGAAGAAGACGAACTCGCCCTTCTCGATCGAGACGGACACGTTGTCGAGCGAAGGCCGGGACGCCTTCGGGTACGTCTTCGTCACTTGCTCAAGCTGAATCACGGGTGGTGAGTCTACGCGGTGTAACAACTGAGCCAAGCCCCACGCCCCGCCGATCCGGCACGAGTCGTCGAATCAGGCTCCTACCTGGAGATCGACGACGCGCTCCGCCCGCGCGCCGATACGCACCGTCGTTAGCGAGCTGTCGCTGCTTACGCCAACGGATGCCCGCCTCGATGAAACCGTCCAACTCGCCGTCGAAGACCGCGCTCGGATTGCCGGTCTCCTGCTCAGTTCGGAGATCCTTCACCATCTGATAGGGGTGCAGGACGTACGAGCGCATCTGGTCACCCCACGAGCCCGCCGCGTTCTCCTTGAGCCCTTCGAGCTTGGCCTGCTCCTCCTGGCGCTTGCGCTCCAGCAGCCGAGCCTGGAGCACCCGCAGCGCGGAGGCCTTGTTCTGCAGCTGGGACTTCTCGTTCTGGCAGGTCACCACGATGCCGGTCGGGATGTGCGTCAGCCGCACCGCCGAGTCGGTGGTGTTGACGCTCTGCCCACCCGGGCCGGAGGAGCGGTAGACGTCGACGCGTACCTCGTTCTCCGGGATGTCGATGTGGTCGGTCTGCTCGGTGACCGGCAGGACCTCGACCCCCGCGAAGCTGGTCTGCCGACGCCCCTGGTTGTCGAACGGGCTGATCCGGACCAGCCGGTGCGTGCCCGACTCGACACTGAGCGTGCCGTTCGCGTACGGCACCTTGACCGCGAAGGTGGCCGACTTCAGACACGCCTCCTCGGCGTACGAGG
>NZ_JAGPXZ010000499.1:0-4671 GCF_018070305.1 Micromonospora sp. M51
GATCGGTAAGTGTCGGTTGCCCGACGTTCCCGGAAAAGGGTGTGGCAGACATCAGATGTTCCCGATAACCTGCTGCGACTGTCCACTGGCGACGGAGGACGGGTGACCCTCCCGAAGGAGCAGCGCGCATGACCGAGCCGCACACCGTGCCGCCGGAGAACACCCCGCCGACAGTGCCGCAGCTCGACGTCCGGGCCGCCGAGCCGCCAGCGGCCGACCCGCCGTCGTCGGTCGGCGGGTTCGCCGACCGGCCACCGGGTTATCCCAGCGCGCTGGTCTGGTTGCGGGCCGGGATCCTGCGGGACTGGCGCGGTGTGCTGGGCGCCTTCGCCGCCACCTGGTTCTACCTGCCGATCGGGCTGCTGCTGGCGTTCTGGGGCGGCCTCAGCCTCGGCGTCGTCGGCCTCTTCGCCGGCGGCATCGGGGCTGACGACCAGGTGCCGCAGGTGCTGCGCGACGCGCCGCTGATCGGCTCCCTGCTGGAAACGTTCATGAGCCGCTCCGCCGGAGTGCTCGGCGGCGTCGTCGGCTTCGCCGTCGGTTTCGTGGGCGGCTTCATCTCCGTGCTGGTGCTGCCCTGGGTCGGTGCCGAAGGACCGCTCCCCGTGATCGCCGGCCTGCTCGGCACCGTCGCCGCGGCGGCGCTGATCGGGGTCCTCTACACGCTCTACCGCGTGCTGCTGGAACCGCGACTACTGGTCGTCTCCGGTGCCCGCCAGCCCAGCCGCCGCGAGGCGGCGCGGCTGCGGCCCGTGCTGGACGACTGTGCCCGACGACTCGGCCTGCCCAGCGTGCCACGGTTGCTGATGGAGGACGACCCGGTCCTGAGCAACGCCCGCACCTACGCCCGGCACGTGGTGGTCACCACCGCCGTGCTGACCGAACCGGACGACGAGATCGCCGCGCTGTTCAGTCACGAGTTGGTGCACTGGCGTACCGGGGACGAGATCACCAGCGCCTTCGTCCGTGGTGTCGGTCTGCCGCTCACCCTCGCGCACGCCCTGCCGACCTGGCTGATGCGGACGTTCCCGCACCCGGCCACCAACTTCGTGGTCTTCCTGTTCTTCTGGCCGGTGCTGCTCATCATGCGGTACGTGGTGCTGCCGCTGCACGCCCGCGACGTCCGGGCCGCGGAGTACCGGGCCGACCTCGGCGCCGTGCTCACCGGGCACGTCGACGGGATGCGGCGCATCCTGGAGCGCCGGCTGTCCTTCGAGTCCGGTCGCAGCGGCTGGGACGAGGCGGTCTGCGCCACCCACCCGCCGCACGAACTCCGGCTCGACGCGCTGGAACGGGCCTCGGTGGCCGGCGCGTCCGCCGGTGCGGACGCCGCCGCGGACGTCACCGTCGAGCGGCTGTTCGGGCACACCGGCGCGGTCGGCACCCGCCGCACCTGGCTGCTGGTCGGCGTCCTCGTGCTGGTGGCCTGCGTCGGCACCGGCGGGCTCGGGGTGGTGCAGTGGGCGTTCTTCCGCCCCCAGGCGACTGTCGACGGCTACTTCGCCGCGCTCGCCGACCGGGACAGCGACGCCGCACTCGACCTCCTGGCCGACGGGAGCAGCGCCCCCGACCGCGAGCTGCTCGCCCAACTGCTGCGCGGCGAGGGCTACCAACCACCGACCGACGTCGAGATCAGTTCGCTGGAGCGTGACGACGACACCGCCACGGCCACCGTGACGTACCGGCTGGGCGGTGAGCGGCAGACCGCGACACTCGGCCTGCGTCGCGACGAGCAAACCACTGCCGGGATGTTCCGCGGCTGGCGGGTGAGCGGAGGCCTGACCTCGCTCGGTGTCGCGATCGGCGGCCCCGGGGTACGACTCAACGGCGTCGAACTGCCCGGCGGCACCGACGGCCCGGCGCTGGCGCTGCTGCCCGGCGGCTACACCGCGACCGGGCCGTCCAGCGCGCTCAGCGAGACGCCCACCGAGACCTTGGCGGTCGGTCCGGGGCAGGACACGGCCACCCTGCAACTGGCCCCGGTGCTCAAGCCGGCGGCGGTCGAGGCCGTCGACGCCCGGGTGCGCGCCTGGTTGGAAGAGTGCGCCAAGCAGACGGTCCCCGCGCCACCGGGCTGCCCGTTCCGCTACTACGGCGGGTCCGCGCAGAAGGTCACCTGGAAGATCCTGGAGTACCCGAAGCTCGCCATCGAGTTGACCGGCCCGGCCAGCGCCGAGGTCACCACCCCGAGCGAGACCCGGGGTCAGGTGCAGGTCAGCGGGACCAACACCTACTTCGGGGGCGACTCACCGTTCACCGACGACGACCCGTTCTCCGTCACCGGTGTCGTCACCGCCGACGGGGAGGGTGTCACCTTCCGCCCCGCCACCAACTGACCGGGAGAGTCCGTGACCGACAGCAACACCGCCGCCCGGCTGCCCGTACGGCTGACCATCAACCCCCGGCAGCGACAGCAGCCGTCGGTCGACCTGCTGACCTGGATCCACCGCCGGCCGGAGTACCGGCCGGTGGTCCGCCAGGCCGGCGGCGGCGGGGGCCGGCCGGGCTTCAGCGACGCGGTGATCATCGCGGTGCTGGCCCAGGGCCTGCTGCCGGGTCTGTTCAACCTGCTGCAGTCCTGGGTGGACCAGCAGCGCACCGAGGCCAGCATCCGGATCCAGTCCGGCGACACCGAGGTGGAGTTGCAGGTGAGCGGGCGCACCGACTCGGCGCGCCTGCTGGCCCAGGCGACCGAGGCGCTGCGGGCGGCCCGGGAGCCCGGTACGGACGCCGCCGACTGAGTCGACGGCGTCCGGGTCGACTGGTTCGGCGGCGTCCGGGGAGCGGTCAGCTCGCCTTGGCGAGCGCCTCGAACTCGTCGTCGGTGAGCCGCACGTCGGCGGCGCCCACGTTCTCCTCCAGATGCGCCACCGAGGACGTACCGGGGATCGGCAGCATCACCGGTGAGCGGCGCAGCAGCCAGGCCAGCGCGAGCTGGGCGGGCGACGCGCCGTGCGCGGTGGAGATGGCGTCCAGTGGGCCGCCCGGGCGGGCCAGCTCCCCGGGGGCGATCGGGAACCACGGGATGAACGCGAGGTCGTTGCGCTCGGAGTACTCCAGCACGTCCTCGGCGCTGCGGTTGGCCAGGTTGTACAGGTTCTGCACCGACACGATGTCGGTGATCGCGCGGGACTCCTCGATCTGCGCGACGCTCACCTCGGACAGCCCGATGTGCTGGATCTTGCCTTCCTCCCGCAGCAGGGCCAGCTCACCGAGCTGATCGGCGAGCGGCACCTTCGGGTCGATCCGGTGCAGCTGGTACAGCGGGATGCTGTCCAGGCCGAGGTGGCGCAGGCTCAGCTCGCACTGCTGGCGCAGGTACTCGGGGCGGCCCAGCGCCCGCCAGTCGCCGGGGCCGGAGCGGCTCAACCCGGCCTTCGTCGCGATGACCAGGTCATCGGCGTACGGGTGCAGGGCCTCCCGGATCAGCAGCTCCGAGACGAACGGCCCGTACGAGTCGGCGGTGTCGATGAACGTCACGCCCAGCTCGATCGCCCGGCGCAGCACCCGAACGGCCTCGGCCGGGTCCTTCGGGTCACCCCAGACACCCGGACCGGTGATCTGCATGGCCCCGTAGCCGAGCCGGTTGACGGTGACGTCGCCACCGATCCGGTACGTGCCGGACGCCTTCGCGGGTTGCTCACTGATATTTGTTGCCATTGCCCGATCCCCAATCGTCTCGTCGTGGCGGGCGTGGACAGCGCGGGCGTGAAGAGCCCACCCGCCACTGATGGATCATCCCCCGGAACTCCGCTGCCATGCCGCCGGTCGGTCGAGTGTGGGCGCGGACACGCCGTGGGCGCGCCGAGCCGAGTTGCCGGGAAGCACCCGGTACGACCGGGGTGTCCGTGCGACGCTGGCCGGAGCCGGTGCGTTTCCGGCGCGACGGCGGAGGGAGCACCCATGGGAGTGCCGCAGGTCAACTTCGCGCTCGACACGTACGAGTGCATCGTGATCTATCCCGGCGCGGCCGGGCGGGCCCTGCCCGCCGAGACGGTGCAGCGGTTGCAGGCCGAGCACACCGAGCACATGCAGGCGTTGCAGCGACGCGGCATCATCCTGGTCGCCGGCTCAGTGGACGGGCCGGCCCGCGAGCCGGATCCGCCGATCGGGTTCGGGCTGGCCCGCACCGGCAGCGTCGACGACGTCCGCAGCGTGCTGGAGGCCGACCCCGCGGTGCAGGCCGGGCTCTACCGGGTGGAAGTGCTGACCTTCCTCTGCCCGGCGGGTTCCCTGGAGTTTCCGCTGGTCAAAGCGGGGAGCTGAGCAGCCGTCCATCGGTGGCTGTCGTGATGGCGACGGCGCTCGCCCGCCTGCCGGTGCTACGGTCGCGCCCTGCGCGGGCCGCCGCCGGGGCGTACCCGGTGTCGTGGGTCGGCCCCGGTCGAGGAGTCGCCATGACCTCCGCCGCCACCGGTGATGTCGCGTCCGCCGCCGCCCGACTACGTGCCCTGCTCGGCGACCGGCTGCACGAGCCGGGCGATCCCGGTTACGCCGCCACCACCCAACTCTGGAACGGTGCGGTGGCGCGGACGCCCGCGCTGGTCGCCCACTGCCGGGAGGCCGACGAGGTGGCCGAGGCGGTCCGCGTCGCCGCCCGCTGCCACCTGCCCGTCTCGGTCCGCTCCGGCGGGCACGACTGGGCCGGCCGGGCGCTGGACGGTGCCCTGG
>NZ_JAGPXZ010000005.1:0-31454 GCF_018070305.1 Micromonospora sp. M51
GCCTCGCTGACGGTGATGTCCAGGTGGGTGTGGCTGTCCAGCACCGCCCGGGGCAACGACTCGGGGGCTGGCGGGAACTCTCCGGCCCGCCGGGCGGCACGGTCACGGCGGGATTCTCTGGGCTCGCTCATCAGCGACAGCATCACACACCGGGGCTGTCCATCTGCCCGCCACCCGACGTTCACCTCGGCTACGCCGCGCGACTCTACGGTCGCCAACGAGCGGACGCGACAGCGTGCGGACCCCATCCCAGCGAGCAGGGAGGCGACGGCATGAGCGTCACCCCCCAGGCCGGCGGCACGGCCAGCGAACGGACCGGACTGCACGTGGCGTTCGGCGGCGCCGTGTACCCGGCCGAGGAGATCGCCCGAGGTGCCGCGTACGAGTTGTTCAGCGCCGACGAGGTGGCCGGCTTCGAGTGGGCGCCCCGCCCGGGCAGCGCCCTGCCGTGGCGGCGTTTCGTGCACGTCACCGAGGTGACAGCGGTGCACGGGGCGACGGAACCGGCCGACGAGCCGGAGACGCCGCTGCTGATGCCCGCCCATCGCGAGCGGGGTTGGGCGTACCTGCACCAGCTCAGCCAGCAGCCGGCGGCGGCGGGCGACCCGGTGCTGGCGATGGCGCGTGCGTCGGCGGTGGTCCGGCGGGGCACCCGGATGGTGAAGGTGCTCTCGGCCCAGCAGGTCGCCGGTCACCTGCGGGGTTGGCTGCCGCACGGCTTCTGCTACCGCGAGCACGATGTGGCGCACCTGCGTACGCCGGTGACGACGAAGGTGCTGCGTACCGATGGTGACGCTGGCCGGGACGGCCCGGACGTGGCGTACGTGTTGCGCTGGCGCGCGTCCGACAGTGGTGACTACGACGTGCCGGCCGGGCCCGCGCACCGGGGCCTGACCGCGCTGGCCTCGCGGGACCGGGTCGGCGCTCCCGTGCTGGGCACCGGCTTCACGCCCAGCAACGGTCAGCTCATCCCGGAGTTCATCACCAGGGACTTCGCCGACCTGCCGATGCCGGCGAACGCCGCCCTCATCGCCTACCCGGCGGAGGGGGTGGAGGTGGTGCTGTACACCTACCAGGCCGAGCAGCGCGGGTGGCTGCGGATGGTGGGTCCGCAGTGGCGGCACCTGTTGGCCGCGGTGCCGGGTCTCTCCCCTGATCAGGAGTACGTGCCGAACGCCGACGTGCCCCGCTCCACCCAACTGGTCGGCACGTACGGCGACAACGAGTACGAGGCGGTCGCCGACCTGCCCGGCGGGTTCCGGGTGCTGGCGATGACCCGGGCGGCCCGTTACCCGGTGGACGCGGTGGCCCGCCGGGTCCGGTTCGCCCAGTGGCGGGGGGTGCCGTGTCTGGTGCTGCGGGAGGAGGCGGGCTGGCTGCGGATGCGGCTGCGCTACCCGAACCCGGACGCCGTGCTCGGCACCGGTGCCCAGTGTCAGGAACGCGGCGTCTACGAGGCCTGGGCGCCGGGCGCCGAGGTGACCGACGACCAGGTGATGGACACCCGGTACGCGATGTGACGGCGCGCGGCGGCAGGGCGACCCGCCGCCGCGCGTCGTGCGGTCAGTCGGCCAGTCGGGCCAGTTCCTCGTCGACGATCGACGGGTCGAGCTTGCGGAACACCGGCTTCGGCGCGGCCAGCGGGCGGCCCGCCTCGATCGGCACCGACTCCCAGCGCGCGCCGACCGTGTAGTCCCCGGTGAGCACCGGGTACGCCGGGCCGCCGTCCAGGTCGTCGACCTGCTCGATCACCGGCATCGGCGCGTGCACGCCGGTGCCGCCGAGCAGCTCGTGCACCTGCTGCGCGGAGTGCGGCAGGAACGGGGTGAGCAGCGTGTTGGCGTCGCTGATCACCTGGAGGGCGACGTGCAGGATGGTGCCCATACGGGGCTTGTCGGCCTCACCCTTGAGCTTCCACGGCGCCTGCTCGGAGAGGTACTTGTTGGCCTCGGCGACCACCTTCATGGCCTCGCCGATGGCCTGCTTCTGCCGGTGCCGGCCGATCAGGTCGCCAACCGTGGTGAACCCGGCGCGGGCGACGGCGAGCAGGGCCTCGTCGGCCTCGGTGAGCCCGGCCGGGTCGACAGCGGGGATCGCGCCGAAGTTCTTGGCGGCCATCGAGACGCACCGGTTGACCAGGTTGCCCCAGCCGGCGACCAACTCGTCGTTGTTGCGGCGGAGGAACTCGGCCCAGGTGAAGTCGGTGTCGTTGCTCTCCGGGCCGGCGGCGGCGATGAAGTAGCGCAGCGCGTCGGCGTCGTAGCGCTCCAGGAAGTCGCGGACGTAGATGACCACCTTGCGGGACGAGGAGAACTTCCGCCCCTCCATGGTCAGGTACTCGCTGGAGACCACCTCGGTGGGCAGGTTGAGCCGACCCAGCTCGCCCGGCTCACCGTCGCGGGAGCCCTCGCCGGAGTATCCGGAGAGCAGCGCCGGCCAGATCACCGAGTGGAAGACGATGTTGTCCTTGCCCATGAAGTAGTAGGACTGCGCGTCCTTACCCTGACCGTCGGTGGACCACCACCGGCGCCACGCCTCCGGGTCGCCGGAGCGGCGGGCCCACTCGATCGAGGCGGACAGGTAGCCGATCACCGCGTCGAACCACACGTAGATCCGCTTGTCCGGCCGGTCCCGCCAGCCGTCCAGCGGGATCGGTACGCCCCACTCCAGGTCCCGGGTGATCGCCCGGGGCTGGAGGTCGTCGAGCAGGTTGCGGGAGAACCGCAGCACGTTGGGCCGCCACCCCTCGCGGGTGTCCAGCCACTGCCGCAGCACCTCGGCCAGCGCCGGCAGGTCCAGGAAGAAGTGTTCGGTCTCGACGAACTTCGGAGTCTCCCCGTTGATCCGCGACTTCGGGTCGATGAGGTCGATCGGGTCGAGCTGGTTGCCGCAGTTGTCGCACTGGTCACCGCGGGCGCTGTCGTACCCGCAGATCGGGCAGGTGCCCTCGATGTACCGGTCGGGCAGGGTGCGCCCGGTGGACGGGGAGATCGCGCCCATGGTGGTCTTGGGCACGATGTAGCCGTTGCGGTACATCCCCTCGAACAGCTCCTGCACCACCGCGTAGTGGTTGCGGGTGGTGGTGCGGGTGAACAGGTCGTAGGAGAGGCCGAGGCCGTGCAGGTCCTCGACGATCACCCTGTTGTACCGGTCGGCCAGCTCGCGCGGGGTCACCCCGTCAGCGTCGGCCTGCACCTGGATCGGGGTGCCGTGCTCGTCGGTGCCGGAGACCATGAGCACGTCGTGGCCGGCCATCCGCATGTACCGGGCGAAGACGTCGGAGGGAACGCCGAAACCGGAGACGTGGCCGATGTGGCGGGGGCCGTTGGCGTACGGCCAGGCCACTGCCGCGAGAACGTGACTCATGAGCAGTGAGCCTAGTGACCCGGTCGGGGCATCCGCGAACCAATGGGGGGTCCCCGACCGGCGGACCGGGCCGACCACCTCGCCCGTTGGTCCGATTTGTCGTCGACACGCGGCTCAGCTGCCCGTTTCGCCTCCTGGGGAGGTGTGCAATGAACGTCGTGACGGGCAGACGAGCGGCGCGGGACCACGAGGACCGTCCCACCGGACCGGCGGTCGGCGACGACCCGGGGCGCGAGCCGGCCGTGCCCCGGGTCACCGGGGTCGCGCCCCAGCCCCGGCTGGTGCCCGCCGACCCGGGTGGGCAGCGGCCCACCCCGGCGGGGCGGTCCGCCACCCCGGCCCGCCCCACGCCGGCGGCCCCGTCGCCCACTCCGGCCCGGCCGACCCCGGCGGCTCCCGCCCCCGGTCCGGCCCGGCCCGCCCTGTCCGGCCCGCTCGCCGCCTCGGTCCCGGCCGGTGGGGAGTCCGTCGAGGTGGAGCCGACCACCGGGGCACCCGTGGACGCCGTGCCGCGTCGGGTGCCGGTGCGGCAGCAGACCCGCCGCCAGCGGGTCCGCCGGCCGGACGACACGCTGGACGACGACGGTGACGCCTTCTGGGCACCGATCGAACAGGTGCACTGGGACGGCACCCCGGTCCGCAAGGACCCGGCACCGGCGCGGTTTCGCGGCTTTCGGCTGCTGCTGCGGCGGCGGGCACCGAGCCGTACGCCCCCACCGCCGGATCCGCTGCCCGGGCTCGCCGCGCTGGTGGTGCTGAGCCTGGTCGCGGCCTTCTTCGCCTGGGTCAGCGCGGGCCCGTTCTGGCTCGCGGTCGGGCACGCCCGGTCGGGCACCGTGGTGATCGACGACTGCTCCGGCGGCGGGCTCACCCAGCGGTGCCGGGGGATCTTCCCACCCGCCGCCGGGCGGTTCATCGCCCATGGTGTGCGCGTCGGCGGTGTGCCCGCCGACGGGAGCGCGGCCGGCACCCGGCTGCCGGCGCGGATGACCGGCCCGGACAGCGGCACCGCGTACGCGGACGTCGGCGTGGGCCGGCACCTGCGGTGGCTGCCCGGTCTGCTGGTGGTGCTGGGCTGCACCGCGGGCATCGTCCGGTGGACCGGTTCGGCCCGGCTGCCCGGCCGCCGGCACCGCCGCTGGGCGGTGGCCGCCGCCGTCGCCGGCCCCACGCTGATCACCGTCGGCTTCCTGGTCGCCGCGTGGTGATCCCGCCGTCAGGGGAGCCCGGTCCCCTCGGTCAGCTGTGCACGATCGTGTAGACGTCCCGGCGGCGCAGCGCGTATTCGGTGGCGACGTCGGTGATGGCGTCCCGGCGGGACCGGCCGGCGGCCTCCCGTTCGGCGACGGCGGCGCGCAGGGTGTCGTCGTCGGGGCGTTCGGGGGCGGTCACCGGCGCCCCGGCCACCACCAGCGTGATCTCTCCGCGCGGATCCCCCTCGGTGGCCCATCGGGCCAGCTCGCCGAGGGGGCGGCGGAGCACCTCCTCGTAGGTCTTGGTGAGTTCGCGGCAGAGCGCGGCCGGCCGGTCCGCCCCGAACGCGTCGGCCAGGTCGGTGAGGGTCGCCCCGATGCGGTGCGGCGCCTCGAAGAAGACCAGAGTGCGCTCCTCGGCGGCGAGTGCGCGCAGCCGCGATCGACGCCCGCTGGGGGTGCGGGGCAGGAAGCCCTCGAAGCAGAACCGGTCGCAGGGCAGCCCGGAGACGGCCAGCGCGGTGGTGACCGCGCTGGGACCGGGGGCGACGGTGACCGGCGCCCCGACCTCCAGCGTGGCGCGGACCAGCCGGTAGCCGGGGTCGGTGACGCTCGGCCTCCCGCCGTCGGTGACCAGCGCCACCACGTATCCGCCGAGAATGGCCTCGACCAGCTCGGGGGTACGCCGCTCCTCGTTGCCCTCGAAGTAGGAGACGATTCGACCACCGACGGTGAGGTCGAGATCGCGGGCCAGCCGGGTGAGCCGACGGGTGTCCTCGGCGGCGACCACGTCGGCGCTCATCAGCACCTCCCGGAGTCGGGCCGAGGCGTCGGCGGGGTTGCCGAGCGGAGCACCGAGCAGAATCAGGCGCCCAACTTCGGACATTTCACCCACGGATTCGTCTCCTTCATTGCTGGGAATACCGGTATCAGGGACGACGGACGCCACCGGACACCTTGGCAGCCTACGATCGCCGGGTGACGAGTGCGTCGACAGCGCAGAGCCCGAGCGCGGACCCGGACAAGATGATCCAGGTGTCGGGCGAGCCCGGTGCCACCCAGGAGCCGACGGCACCGAGCGCCGAGGGCGGCGGAGTGGCCGCCGCGGTCCGGCGACGGTTCGCCACCGTCGACACCCAGGCGGACCGGTTCTCCTGGCTGGCCACGGCAGTGGTGGTGGCCATCGCGGCGATCCTGCGCTTCGTCGGGCTGTCCAGCCCCAAGGGCAAGATCTTCGACGAGACGTACTACGCCAAGGACGCCTACGGGCTGATCTCCCGTGGCGTGGAGTGGAACTACAAGGACAACGTCCCGTCGTACGTGGTGCACCCGCCGCTGGGCAAGTGGTTGATCGGGCTCGGCGAGTGGGCCTTCGGCTACCAGGACGCCGACTCCAAGGTCTCCGTTCCCGGGCACCTGATGACCACCGCGCCGGAGTTCGGCTGGCGCTTCTCGGCCGCGGTGATCGGCACCCTGTCGGTGCTGCTGCTGGTTCGCATCGGTCGGCGGATGTTCCGCTCGACGGTGCTCGGCTGCGCGGCCGGCCTGCTGCTCGCGCTGGACGGCTTCCACCTGGTGCTGTCCCGTGCGGCCCTGCTCGACATCTTCCTGCTCTTCTTCGTGCTGGCCGCGTTCGGCGCGCTGGTGCTCGACCGGGACGCCCGCCGTCGACGCTGGGCACGAGCCCTGGACGACGGGCTCGATCCGAGTCAGCCGGGTCGCGCCGGCCGCCCGCCGACCGGTTGGCGCACCTGGCCCTGGTGGCGGCTGGCGGCCGGGGTGCTGATCGGCTGCGCGTGTGCGGTGAAGTGGAGCGCTCTGTACTTCGTGCCGGCCTTCGCGCTGCTGGTGCTCCTCTGGGAGGTCGGCGTCCGCCGCTCGGCGGGGGTCCGCCGGCCCTGGCGGGACGCAGTCGTCGACGAGCTGCCCTGGCTGGTGCTCGCCGGCGTGGTCATGGTCGGCACCTACCTGGCCACCTGGTCGGGCTGGCTGCTCACCGACGACGGTTACTACCGACTCGCGTCGGCCTACCCGAGCGCCCCGCTCAGCGACCGCCCGGTGATCGGCCCGCTGATCAACCTGTACGAGTACCACCGCGCGGCGTACGGCTTCCATGCCCAGCTCGACGACGCGCACAAGTACCAGTCGTGGCCGTGGCAGTGGTTGCTGCTGGGCCGACCGGTGGCGTTCCACTACGCCAACAACGGCGTCTGCGGGGCGCCGACCTGCGCCTCGGAGATTCTGCTGCTCGGCACCCCGCTGCTCTGGTGGTCGTTCCTGCCCGCCCTGGTGGCGCTGGTCTGGCTGGGTGTGGCCCGTCGGGACTGGCGGGCCGGCGCGATCCTGCTGACCGTGGCCGCCGGGCTACTGCCGTGGTTCTGGTTCGCCCTCGACGGCCGGACGATGTTCTCGTTCTACGCCGCGCCCGTGGTGCCGTTCCTGGTGCTGGCGGTGGTGTACGTGCTGGGTGCGCTGATCGCGCCCGCCGGGGGCGATGTGGGTGCGGTGGCACCACTGGTGCCCGGTGACCCGAGTTATGAACGCCGGCTGGTGGGCAGCATCGCGGCGGGGGCGTACGTGTTGCTGGTCGGAGTCTGCTTCGCGTACTTCTATCCGATCTTCGTCGGCCGGGTGATCCCGTACTCGGACTGGCTGTCCCGGATGTGGCTCGACGGTCGGTGGATATAAGCATCGACAGGCGACGCGCCGCTCAGCGCGACGGGAGAAGGGCCCGCACGCCGAAGCGTGCGGGCCCTTCTGACAAAGACGCGCGCCCCGATCGCCTGCCACGGGGGAAGCGGGCGATTGGGGCGCGCAAGAAGAGCTTAACCACCGGGCACCACCGGCACAACGGGTCGACTTGGGTCAGATTTCCGACGGATGGTGGCCGGACCGCCACCTTTCCTTGAACAGTTGACCGAGGGTGACCCGGCGTGGACCCAGAGCGCGGACGATGCCGGCCCGCGGCGACGGGTGACCAGGCCGACGGCGTCGGGGCTCGGACCGTCCGCAACCCAAGTGATCATCCAAAGTGGATCTCACTACACTGCGGGCCGTGATCAACTTCAGACGATCGACGGCCGTCCTTCTCGGACTGCTGGCGACCACCGCACTGGCCGGGGCCGCCCCGGCGCAGGCCGACGGGGAGCCGGCGCCCGAGCCGCCCCGGGTCGAGCTGGTGCTCGACGTCAGCGGGTCGATGCGCGCCGCCGACATCGACGGACGCACCCGGATCGCGGTAGCCCAGCAGGCCTTCAACGAGGTCGTGGACGCGCTACCCGAACAGACACAGCTCGGCATCCGGGTACTCGGCGCCACCTACCGCGGCAAGGACAAGAAGGTCGGCTGCCAGGACACCCAACAGATCGTGCCGGTCGGCCCGGTGGACCGGTCCGCCGCCAAGGCGGCGGTGGCGACACTTCGCCCGACCGGGTTCACCCCGGTCGGCTTGGCGCTGCGCTCCGCCGCACAGGACCTGGGCAGCGGGAACACCACCCGGCGGATCGTGCTGATCACCGACGGCGAGGACACCTGCGCGCCGCCGGACCCGTGCGAGGTGGCCCGGGAACTGGCCGCACAGGGCACCAGCCTGGTCGTCGACACCCTCGGTCTGGCCCCGGACGAGAAGGTCCGCCGGCAGCTGCTCTGCATCGCCAGCGCGACCGGCGGGACCTACACCGCCGCGCAGAGCGCCGAGGAGCTGACCGACCGGATCAAACAGCTCGTGGAGCGGGCCGGCGACACGCACACCCGGGCCCCGACAGTGGTCGGCGGCACGAACGCGTGCGACTCGGCGCCACTGCTCGCACCGGGCGTGTACGCCGACCGGGAGTCGTTCTCCGAGCACCGCTACTACCGGGTGCCGATCCGCCCCGGCCAGGAGCTGCGGGCTTCGGTGAGCATGGCGTTGGACCGTGCCGTCAACCGGGACTACGGGGTGCTGCTGCGGGCCACCGCGGCCGACGGCCGGGAACTCGTCCGGGGTGCGGACGCCGGCAGCGGACGGGCCGACGTGCTCTCCGCCGGGCTGCGCTGGTCGGCCACCGCCGACGATGAGGATGCCGCGGACACCGAGGAGAGTTCGGCCCCGGTCGTCGAGCCCACCACCGTTTGCCTGGTGGTGAGCAACTCGTTCGCCCCGCGTCCCGGCACCGCGGCGACCCCGGGCATGCCGGTGGAGTTGACCGTCGACGTGGTCGCCGCCGCACCCGCACCGGACGGACCGGACCTCGGCCGGGGCTGGGTGCTGCTGGCCCTGCTCACCATCGCCGGGCTGATCACCGGTCTGCTCGCCGGCCTGCTCACCCGCTGGTGGGTCGCCACCTGGAGGGAGAACTGATGCGTAGCGCACTGTTCCGGTCGATGGCGGCGCTCCTCGCCGCCGGTGGGGCCGCCCTGCTCCCCGCCGCGGCCGTCGCCGCACCCACCCCCTCCCCGGGTGCCACGCCGGTCAACCGTGCCGGCACGTCGTTCCTCACCGCCACCCCGATCACCGCGGGACAGCCGGTACGGGTGGACGCCTCGATCGGCGACCACCTCTACTGGTCGTTCCCGGCAACGGCCGGTCAGGTGCACGAGATCACCGCCACCGTCACCTTCCCGAAGGGACGCGACGGGGCCTCCACCTGGACCGTCGACGTCTTCGACGGGCTCCGCCGCCGCCAGGCGTGCACGGCGGGGGCCCAGACTCCGACGGTGGACGCTAAGGCGTCGACGGTGGTGCTGGGCTGCACGTTGCGCGAGGTGCGGCCGTGGGCGGAGCCCTGGTCGGCCGACCCACTGCCCGGCACGTACGTCATCCGGCTCTCCGTGATCGACCTGCCGGAGCCGGATCTGGGTGCGCCGATCGACGTCGACCTGCTGGTCGGCACCGTCGCCGACCGGGGCACCTCGGCCGACGACGGCGAACTGGCCGCCCCGCTGGTGCCGAACACCAAGGCCGGCACGGTGCTCACCGCCGTACCCCCGGTGGACGCGGAGGCCGACGACGAGGGCGACCCGCTGACGGACTGGTTGCCGGACCTCGGCTCGCGCTGGGTCTGGACCGGCATCGGTGGTGCGCTCGCCGCGGTGGCTGCTACGCCGGGAGCCGCGCGGCAACCAGCCGATGAACCGGTCCTGGAGCGACATCACCGGGGCGGCGCGCAGATCTTCGGTGGCGGCGGCGAGGCAGGACCCCAGATAAACGCTGAGCATGGCGCGATCACCGCCGTACTCCGCCAGCAGCCGGCTGCGCTTCGTCGCGCACGGCCACTCGTCACCGCAGGAGCCGCAGCTCCAGCAGGGGGTCTTCGGGGCGTGATCGTCAGCCGGCACCCCCGGCCGTTGCGCACCATCGGTCATCGCACGTCCTTCCAGATGTCCACGGGGCTGGCCGCGCCGGCCAGCGTTGATGGTGGTCCCCCCGGAGCCATCAGGGAGGGCGCTGCGCGTCCCTCCGGTGTTACATCTTTGCGGTACTTTCAGCGGTCGTGGGAGTCGGAAATTTGACGGTTGACCTGATCTGCCATTCCTACCGACCAGTAGGCAATCGGAATGCGTGACCTGCTGCCACCGACGGTCGCGGTTGCCATCGCCGGGCCCGACGACTGGACGGGCGAGTTGCTCCCCGCTGAGCTGGCATGTCTCAGCGAGCGGGCCGCGCAGACCCGTCGGCGGGACTTTGCCGCCGGGAGGATGTGCGCCCGCCGCGCGTTGCGCGACCTCGGCCTGGCGATGACCGCGGTGCCGGCCGCCGCCGACCGCGCGCCGGTCTGGCCGGCCGGGGTGGTCGGCAGCATCACCCACACCGCCGGCTACTGCGCCGCGGCGGCGGCGCACACCACCGACGTCCGGTCCGTCGGAATGGACGCCGAGCAGCACCGCGAGATCAATCCGGGAGTACGCAGACTCGTGCTGCTGCCCGAGGAGGAGGCCGCCTGCGCGCGGCTACCCGGCGGCACCTGCTGGCCGGTCGTGCTGTTCAGCGCGAAGGAGACCATCTACAAGGTGTGGTACCCGATCGTCCGCGACTGGCTGGACTTCCACGACGCGCGAGTCGAACTTGACCCGGATGCCGGCACGTTCACCGCCCGGATCGCACCGACCCGGGTGGACGCGGCAGAAGTCGCCGACCCGCCCTCGTCGATCACCGGCCGCTTCGTGATCGCCGACGGGCTGGTCCGCACCGCCGCCGTGCTCGGCCGGGGCTGACCCTGCTGGCTACCGCTCCAACCGGGCAGCCCCGCCCGGGCGTCAGTGGGCGTAGCGGCCGAGCAGGTACACACTGAGCCGCTTGCCGTCGCGCACCGCCACCACGTGCCCGGTCACCACGTCCCCCTGGCGCTGGTAGACCTGGTACGACGGCGCGTCGAAGCGCCACCCGACGGTGTCCGGGATCGCTTCGGCGGGAAGCGGGAACCCCGCATCGGTGGGCGCCATCGTCGGTGGCTGCGCCGGTGCGGCGGCCCAGCCGTCGAGGATCCGGTCCAGGCACCCTGGCGACGTGGTGAAGTGCAGGTACAGCTCGCCCATCGGTCCGGTCATGTCCTCGGCGTTGCTGTATCGCAGGCCATCAACGTCACACGGCAGACTGACCTGGTAGTGCGGCAGGATGTCGTCCTCGAAGTCGCCCCGGGTCACCCCGAAGATCCCGTCCGGGTGCCGATAGGGCCGTGGACCCCAGAAGTGCGCCGGCGGGTAGAGCGCCACCGCCAACCCCACGACGACCAGCACAATCGCTCCCCAGCGCCAGAGCCGTTGTCGGGAGCCGCGCACCGTCGACCCCGTTGCGGGCCGCGCGGCCGCACTCGTGGAACTGGCGGGGTGAGCCTCCCGGCCCGCACCGGAGAGCACCTCCCGCACGACCGACCGGAACAGCGTCGCGGTGTCGGCGATGAACCGGAGCCGGCCGACACCGAGCAGACGCAACGCGGCGCCGTGCCCGAACGCGACCACGACGGCGGCGCCGAACAGCAACACCCACCAACCCGCGGCCACCACCGCCCGTACCGGTCCAGCACTCTCGGCCCATCCCTGGCGCAACCGCTCGGTGTGGAACGGCACGTGCCTCTGCTCGTCGACCAGGATGCGGGCACCCACGTCCGAGAGCAGCGGATCATCAGTGCCGTCGCGGACGGCTCGGTAGTAGCGCAGGGCGACCACCTCGGCGACCATCAGCGTCATCAGTTCCAGTCGCAGCCCCAGGGCACGCCGGATCGTCACGAACACCCGGTCGGTCCAGTGACCGTCGATGACGTCGCCGCCCGCGCTGAGCAGCAGGTGCTTGAGGAGCCGGGCGTGGTTCTGCTCCTCGGCGACGAACAGTCGGACCGCCGCCAGATAGGTCGGGTCACCGGCCCGCTCGCTCTTGCTGATGAGATTCACGCCGTCGCCGTCTTCACCGGCCTGGAATCGTTGCAGGCTCCGGATCAGCGCCGGCGGCAGCGGACCCCCTGTACTCCACTGTGGATCGGGTCCGTCCCGGCGTCGCTCGGCGTTCTCGGTGAACTCACGTACCCAGGCCTCGAAACCCATGTCTCTTCCCCCGTTGTCTTGCAAACATTCGGCTACCGCGCCCACGCCTCGGCGTCGGTGACGACCGGCTGCCCGGTGCGTACCGATTCTTCGATGGCGAGGCTGATCAGGTGGTCCTGGCAGGCTTCGGCGAGGGAGTACGGAGCGGGGCCTTCCTCCCGCGCCCACGCCCCGGCGCGGGCGACGATGTCGGCCACCGCGATGTCGTCGTCGGACATCCCGCTACCGACGAAGGGATTGCGGTAGACCACCTCGCCGTCGAAGCTGATGTGCTTCAGGTCGAGCCCCTCCAGGTTGAGGTCGAGACCCGTCTGGCGTCGCACCAGTGACGACTCCACCGGCGTGGTCGGGTCGACCAGCCGGACAACCCGGTCGTCCACCAGCTCACCGCGCGAGCCGCGCACCACCAACCGGCGGGTACGCAGCGGGTTCCACCACTGGTTGTCGGTGAAGTCGTACAACCCCATCCGCCCGCCGAAGTCGATTGTCGCGAGTGTGGTGGAGAGCTGCTGCGGTGTGTCGTCACCGCTCCAGCCGGTCGGCGAGAGCGGGTTGGCCAGCGGCGCGACGAAGGCGCGCGCGTTGATCTCGGCGCTCTCGTGACCGACGCCGAGCAGACCCCGGATCAGCGACACCGCGTGGTACAGGTGGGTCGACGAGATCTGGACCGAGGTCGGTTCGCCGAGCACCCCGGCGCGGACCAGCGCCAGCCGGGCCGCGTGCCCGGGCATCAGCAGGTACTGCTCGGCGACCTGCACCAGACCGCTGCCCCCGACGTCGGCCCAGAGCGAGCGCAGACCCGCCAGGTCGGCGGCGGGCGGCGTCTCGGCGAGCACCGGTACGCCGGCCGCGACCAATTCCCGGGTCGCTTCCGGTGTCACGGACCACGGCACCGACACGATGACGAAGTCCGGCCGCTCGTGGGCGAGCAACTCGGCGGTCGTCCGGAAGGTCCGCACACCCCAGTCGGCGGTCACGGCAGCTCCCCGCGACTCGGTACGCGTCACCACCCCGGTCACCCGGAACCGCTCGGGAAGCAGCCTGGCCAGGCGAAGGAAGAACTCACCTCGCCAACCACTGCCGACAATGCCGAACCGGGTCTGCGCCACCGACGTCATCTGGGCTCCTCACCTAGAGGTCCGGATGCTAACCGTTGCCGGGCCGTGTTTTTCGCTACGGTTGCCCTGATGACCATCGACTCGTTACCGGCCGGACCCGCGTCGGCGGCCGTCGAAGTGACCGGCGCAGGTCCGCAGCTCGACTACTACCTGGTTGGCGCCCGCGACTCGACCACCACTGTGGAGGGCATCCTCGTCGAGGAGTTCACCCGGGACCGCGACTTCGTCACGACAGGGCTGGCCAGCGCGGGTTGGACCCCGCAGGCAGGCTGGTGGAGTTCCGCGTCGCTGAGCCGCGACATCCGCACGAACCCCGAGATGCTGGCCCGGGTGGTCCCCACCTCCCGCCGGCAGGCCGAGGACGCCCACCGCGCGCTCGGCGGTGGGCAGCTGCCGGACGAGACACTGCTCCGTACGCACTTTCTCGACCATCAACCGATCGCGAGCGCCCCGCCGCTGCGGCTCGGCCCCGCCCAGCCGCCGGCCGGCTTCCACGAACGGCGGGTGTACCGCGTCCTCTTCGCCAAGGACCTCCGCCCCGACCAGGTGGCCGCCCTCCGCACGGCCTGGCGGACACCGCCCGCCGGCACGAGCGCATCCGGCACGAACGCGTCCGTCGCGAGTGGTCGTCTCGATGGGCACGGCGACCAGTTCAGCTGGGACCTGCGCCGCGTCGGCCACACCCTCGCCTGGGGCCTCGACGTGACCGCACTGCTGGCGACCGATGCCACGGCGGCGCTCGGTTCGACACTGTCCGCGTTGACGGACGTCCTGCGGCAGCACGGTCTGATACCCGTGACGACCGAACGCTTCTCCTAGGGCCTGTTTCATAAGGGCGGTCGAGCCGAGGCGGAGTCCGGGCGGCGATCCGGCAAGGCGCGGTTTCGTCCGGATACCGGTGTCGTATCCGGACGAAACCGCAACGCCGCCGGTCGTCGTCCGGGCCCGCCGCAGGCCGGCCAGTTCTTATGAAACAGGCCCTAGGCCGGGCACCGACCTAGCCGACCAGACTGGAGGCGCGCGTGTCAGTCGACCTTGAGGCAACAGTGGCCCGGCCCATCTCCCTCGCCGAGGTGGTGACCGCCGCGCGAGCCACCCTGGCCGAACTGCTCGGCATGACCACGACGCCCGAGCTGATCATCGTCACCGACCGACGCTACGAACAGGGACGCCGCGTCGATTCCGGACGCCGCCTCGACGCGGCGGAACTGCGGGCCACCACCATCGGCGACCGCATCGATCGCACGCCCGACGGCATGCCCGGTGCGATCCACCTTGAGGTCGATGTCGCGGGCTTCGAGGACAGTGTCTGGCTCCTGGTGATCGACCACGAACCGGAGACCGACACTGGTCCGGAGGCCGTCTTCAGCCCGTACCGCACGTGCGTGGGTGTCGTCGTAGCGCTGGCCATGGCCCTTGCCGTCACCGACCTCACCGGCGGACAGTTCACCGACGACCAGATCCGGCTGCTGCGGCCGGGCCACTCCGACCCGCGTCAGGTGGTCACCGCGACTCGACTGCCACCGGAGCCGGGGGACTTCGCCGAAAGATGCGAACGCTACATTCGCCAGTTCGCGCATCTCCGCGGGTGGCCGCGCGACGTGTCCATGCGCCCCTGACGGCGTCGCCCCGCCACCCGAAAGATCGGAAAAGGCCGTCTCCGACTCGCGGAAACGGCCTTTGACCTGGGGTGGAGCTGAGGGGATTTGAACCCCTTACACCTTCGACCCCGATAGATCATCTCCTATCGGGCGGATTGCGGTGCTGACCTGCACAACCGTCGTCAACGCCTCTCGACGTTTGACACGGCTTGTCGGTCCCGGTTGTGCCGGATCTGTGCCGGATGATCTTCAGCTATACGCTCGCGCTGCGATCTTGACCGCCCGAGCCACTGGAACGTATGTTCTAACGGTGCACTGCTTGCCTGGGACGTCGACGTCAAGCACCACCTCGCTCGGCGTGTCGCCCTTCGGCAGGCCCCCGCTGTCAACCTTCCCCGCTACCCTCCCTTATAGTTTCGGCACCTCGGATGAGGTTCCGGATGTATAAGGGACCTGAGGAGGTTCGGTGGCAACAGTCCTTCCCCTCGGTGGGGGCGGGTACGAGGAGGAGCTTCGGCGGCTCGGCATCCCGTACGACGCCCTCCTCGAAGCCGTCGGCGCAAGCAACACCGAGCGTCGACTGTGCACGCCTCAGTCAGCCAAGACCGCCTTCGGCTACTACGCCTACAACGGCATGGTGACGGGTATGACGGTTCAGCTGCGACCGCACGGCTACCGCCGGATCGACCTCAACGGCGTGTTGCCGCTCTGGGTCAACGACGAACTGAAGGTCAAGATCGGTGTCACGAGCGGTAACGCCATGACAGGCGCTCGTCTCGGAGGCCATCAGCCGAGGACGCGCTACCCCAAGGGGGAGCTGACTCGACAGATGGTCACTCGCAACCAGCCAGCGGGCGTCACCCCGCTCTTCGACATCGCGATGGAGACGAGCAGCCAAGAGGAGCCCTTGGCCGACTACAGCCTCTGGCTGGCGCTCATGTACTACGACAAGGCGAAGTCGGAAGTCCGATACGAGTTGTCTTACCCGCTCCAGACCGACGGGCGTGGCTTCATCACCCAGTGGCACCCGCGCATCATCCCGCCGCCGTATCCCGTCGAGGAGATCCCCGGAGACGATCCGAACGACGGCTTCGGAGAGATCGACGTGCGCGTCGAGCCCCGCTAGCGCCAAAAGCGCTTCATATAGAAAGAGTGCCCATGTTTACGCCGTCGCGATTGGCCCTAGCTAGGAAACGACGCGGCATGTCAGCCGCAGAACTCGCGCGGCGCATCGAAAAGAGCACTCAAAGCGTCTCGAACTATGAGTGTGGCCGCCAGAAGCCCTCAGAGGAAACTCTTGCCCGGATCGCCTCCGAGTTGGAGTTTCCTCTGACCTTCTTCTTCCGGCCTCCAGTGGAGCACGTTATGGAAAACCAGGTCAGCTTCCGAGCAAGAACGAAGTTGCTGGCAGGCCCCCGTGACGCAGCATTAGCCACGGCAACACTGGCCTTCGAACTCAATTGCCTAATCGATGCCCGATTCCGGCTTCCCGAAGCCAACGTGCCGACGTTAGAGCGCCACCGACCAGAGCAGGCCGCGGAGTTCGTCCGCGCCAAGTGGGGCATCGGGGAGCTTTCTCCCGCCCCAAACATGGTCCACCTGTTGGAAGCTAACGGTGTTAGGGTTTTCTCGCTCGCCCCAGAACACGGCGATGTTGACGCTTTCTCATTTTGGCGAGGCGGCATACCCTTTGTGGTCCTTAACACCTTGAAGTCTGGTGAACGCGGCAGGTTCGACGCAGCTCACGAGCTGGGACATCTAGTACTACACGGCCACAACGGATGCACCACATGGCCGAAGGATAGCGAACGGGAGGCAAACCAGTTCGCTTCGGCTTTCCTAATGCCACGAATGAGCGTCCGCAGCCGGGTACCAAATAACCCGACCACGGATCAAGTGCTTCGAGCGAAGCAACATTGGCGCGTTGCAGCGTTGGCCCTGACATATCGAGTAAACGACATTGGGATGTTCAGCGAGTGGAACTACCGCCGGTGTCTGATCGAACTTGGCAAGTTGGGGTATCGCATCGGAGAGCCTGGGGGAATCCGACGTGAAACATCTCAGGTCCTCGATAAGGTATTTCGAGGATTGCGGAAGCAGGGCATTTCTCCGACACAGATCGCTGCCGAACTGGATACGAGCGTTGAAGATCTGAGCATGCTTGTCTTTGGGCTAGTGATGACGGCCTTTGAGGGCACTCGCGACGAGAGCCTGCGGCCAGAACGACCTAATCTAAAGCTAGTTGCTGGTGGTCGCCGCTAAGCCGCACTCCTGATACCCCCCGGTGCGCCTCCTAGCCATCCCGGAGCGCCCGAGGCCCCGCCGGAGGCACGCCCGGAGCCTGAGCCGACACCGGGGCTGACGCATCGGTTGGGTAGAATTTGATGGCCGGGAGAAGGGGAGGTGTGCCAATGCCGATAATGGTGGACAATAGTTCCGTCTGGGTAGACGGCGTGGTGTTGTACCGCGACGATGTAGTCCGTCTGGCCCGGTTGATGTCGGAGGGTCTTCCCGAGGCCGCCGCCACGATCTCTGTTAGGTACAAGGGACATACGTCCGCCATTCGCAACGTCTCGCTCGACGACATCGACTTTGGGTCAGTTGCCGTGCTCGACCTAGCGAACGGCCGCGCGGTCATCGATCTGGACAGGGGCCAACTACGGTTCCAAATTCCAAGCGATTACCCCAAACGGAAGTTTGTCAGCGACTTCTATAACACACTTGAACGAATCAGTCCTCCGTCCCGGATCCGCTATTTGGTTAGCAAGCCCAATCCGCACCGAGTCGAGCTGCATGACCTTAGTCGGGCGCAATTGCGGCGGCAGAAGTCTGATCCCGGCAAGCGCGTTCTCTACTGGGCGGCAGTCGTCAGTGCTCTGGCGGCGGTGATAGCCATCCCAGTCGCGATCATGTTTCGGTGAGGTCGTACGTCGCTCCGTCGACCTGGACAAGCCCCGGATCTGCCAGTGCTCCTGGCGGCCCCGGGGCTTCGTCGTATGTCGCGCCGCCGGCGGGCTGTAACCGACGCGCTGGCGGCCGAAGGCCAGAGGCGCGGCGGCGGGCCCTCGGCCCGGCCCTGGTTCGGCGGCGTGAGCGGCCTGCGAAGCGGGCCGCCTTGATCCCGTACAGAAAGTTCTCACAGGGGCACTACCGGGCTCATGTCGTACTCCGGTTGGTGTAACACATTGATACGCTTGATGGGTTACGCGATCTCCCGGCTCGCCGGCTGCCGACTCTGAACCCCAGTGGTCTAGGACGCGGATGCGGCAACATCCGCTTCTGGTGAGTTCAGTGCACACCGATATCGCCGACGACCGTCCGCGCGCTCTGAGCCAGCCCCCGTTCCCAGGCCCCTGCTTTATCCTGGCACCCAGCCTTGCCAAGAGATATTTGGCCCACTACCGTACGGGGCATGGCTCAACGTCCTGCCGGCTTTACGTGGAACGGCTTCACGCCCGAGCAAGTCGAACTGCTGGCCTTCCTCGACCATTTGGGTAACAACGGCTGGGCGAGGAACAGCCAAACCGAGGTGGCGATGCCCAAACTGATGCAGGAATTTGCCGACTCAGGAGTCGCGCTCGAGCAAGTCAAAGAAGCTATGGCTGAGATTGGCTACGACAAGCACGCCCTCCACCAGCTTCACCGCTGGGAGTCCAAACGCATTACAGGACGCTTCGGTAGATGACAGTGAGGATGCTCGGGCTTTAGGAGCACGCAGGACTCGATCATTCTTCCGGGTCGATGACTTCGTCGAGTTCGCCCGCCAGAGAGATCAGCTCTCGCGTTTCTGCTTCGTAGCCGGGTTTACCGAGATTCCGGAATGGCTGCCGGTCTGCTCCCGGAGGATTGAAGCGGTATGCCGCGTTCGGCAGAGCCTTTCCCGGAGTGCCACTCTTTAACGAGCGTTTGAGATCAGCGATGAATGGGCCGGTGTCGGTTGTCTCCTCAACATCGTCCAGCCAGGTCAGGGCTTGATCTTCCAGACCAGAAGCACCAGATTCCTTCTCATCCTGCTGCTTACCCTCGATGTGTTCGCCGAGACGCAACTGCCAGCCTATCTGATGGATCTGAGCGATCGTTTCACGAAGGGCTGCCTCGTTTGCCACGCCATCGGGTGCGAGCGCTTCGCCGACCTTGTCAATCTCGACGTAGAAGCCCCGTTGCTTGATGTGGTCACGTCGCAGCCAAGCCCTGATAGTGCCTAACGCTGCGGCGTTCCGCTCTGGGTTCGCGGGTTCCCCGAACCAGTACCGCTCTTCGGTCAGGAAGCCGTAGACGGCCTCCAACTTCTTCTGGTGGCTGGACCACAGCTCGTCGAGCGAGTCGCACCGAAAGGTCTCGCCGTCGGGCAAATAGCCCATCGCCACGCGCCGATCATGAATGGCGATGGCCTTACCTGACTCCTCCATGCCAAGGATGGCGATGGACCGAGCCAACGCAACGTAGCCTAGATCCAGGATTGCAAGGGCGGACTCCAGCAACGTGTTGGCGTTCGCGAGCAACGCGTCCTGAAGCTTGACCACCTGCTCGGGCGTGAGGTCGGGGAGTCGTCGAATCGGCACACCTCCAGTCTCCACGAGGGTCAACAGCATTCGCCGTAGGCGAGCGTTACAGGGCTGCGCCGTGGAGGCGCCCTGGCGCAGAGCCCTACCTCCCCTCGCCGGTGGCCCGGCGCAGGTTTGCAGGCACTTCATCTGCCGCTCGCCGTGCGGCAGCAGGCGGCGGGTCAGCCACGCAGTGTGACGACCAGACACTACCGGTCGGTGGGCCGTCACCCATCCCACCCGGAATAGTCGCTTAGCGCATCAACTGGATGCGTGACAGCACTACCGGGCTCATCCGACAGAGCTACTGGCTCAGCAGCCCCGCCCCGTTCCCTGACTACCCCGGTAAGCAGATCCGTAATAGAATACGGGTGGCCAAACAAGAGTACGGCCAGAGTTGCGTACGCAACCCGTGACTCTCGGTGAGCAAGGAGGGTGACTGCATGTTTGCGTTGGTGGTGCGCTTCGATCTGAAGGACGACGAGAGCGCGAAAGCGTTTGACGCGCTTGTCGAAGAGACAGGGGTTGAGATTCGTGCCCGCGAACCAGGGACGCTGATTTATGCTACTCACTCTGTAGAGGGGGCACCGCTCGCCCGAGTCTTCTACGAGTGCTACGCAGACCGAGAAGCATTCGAGGCGCACGAAGTGCAACCTCACGTGATCCGTTTCCACAAGGAGCGCGAACCGTATACGCAGGACGCGCGGGTTGAGTTCCTAACGCCCGGACCTAGCAAGGGCCTTGGTTCACTAGATGCCTGACAGCAATGAGCACGGTCGACTTATAGCTAGGCGACGGCAAAAGCGTGGGCTTTCTCAGCGTGAGTTTGCCGAAATGATCGGGCGGTCTGAGGCTTGGCTTTCGCAGGTCGAGCGCGGGGTACGTTCGATCGACCGGGTCTCCATCTTGGAGCGGATTGCGGGCGCGCTCGGTATCCCCATGGCTGAACTGGCCCCGGGCACTGCGGATACGGAGAGCGCTGAAGTTCCCTCGGCGGCTGCCGCCCTGCGCTCGGTGCTAAGCACCAGCTACCTCATGGCCGCGATTCTGGGCAAGGACCGAGAGCTTCCCCTGCCGCAGACAGCCGAGCGAGCCGACCTGTGCTGGACGTACGCACACGCCGCCCGTTACGAGGACTTGGCCGGGCTGCTGCGTGGCCTGCTGCCGGATCTGGAGAGAGCAACACGATCCGCCAAAGGCGAGGCCCGAAAGACGTATCTCACCGAGCTAGCGTCGGTATATCACGCCCTCTCGGCCGCACTGTCGAAGCTTGGTCAGCATGAAGCGGCCTGGGTCTCAATCGACCGGGCGTTGCTAGTTGCGGAGCAGGTCGGAGACCCGCTGTTGGTCGCCGCTGGGACGTTCCGCCTTGCGCTGGTGTTTCAGGGCGGGCGGCAATTCGAGCAGGTCATAAGCGCTGCATCGTCGTCTGCCGAAGCGCTTGAGTCCGAGGTGTCGGCGTGCAAGCCGGCGGCTGTGTCGCTGTTCGGGGCGCTGAATCTGCAACTGGCTGTGGCCTCTGCGCGGATGGGAGATGATCAGAGGGCTCACGAGTATCTCGGAGTGGCGCGAGAGGCAGCTCAGCTCCTGGGGGTCGACCGCAACGATTACGAGACCGAGTTTGGTCCCACGAATGTCCAGCTACACGAGGTCGCGGTGGCAGTCGAACTCGGCGACGCCGGGTCTGCGCTCCGGACGGCGGAGCGGATCGACCCGTCCGTCCTATCGTCTGAGCGGCAGGCTCGGCTCCTCATGTACGTGGCACAAGCCTGGACTCAGCGCCGCAGGGTGTCTGAGGCCGTCGATGCGCTTGAGCAGGCCGAGGCGCTAACCCCGGAGCAGATCAAGGGACACCCCGTGGTCGAGACGATGGTTGCCGACCTTCTACGGATGGAGCCCACCCCTTCTGACCGACTGGCAGCCTTGGCACGCCGCGTAGGAGTTGCCTAGCTACCGTCACACGTTCTGAGCTGCACCGAAGGGCGTCCCACAGCGGGGCGCCCTTCTTCGTGCCAAGATTTTGATCGATGGCCCGTACTGAAATACTAGACACGTACTTTTGTACGGGCTAGGCTGATCCCATCGAACACGGGCGATCGCTCAAGGTGAGCGAGCCCTAGTTGAAGGGAGTCAGTTATGGGACGTCTGCTGCTGGACACCTCGCGGGTGTCGTACGAGGTCGCGGTGAACCCGGTTCCGAAGCTGGACCAGACGGGTCAGCAGAAGTTCGACCGGGAGACGAAGCAGCCGATGTGGGCGGTGCAGCTCTACGCCCTGTCGGAGGGAAGCGCCGAGGTCATCAACGTGACGGTGGTCAGCCCGGTGATGCCGGCGGTGGCCGTTCGTCAGCCGGTCGTGCCGATGGACCTGGAGGCGCTGCCCTGGGTCAACGACCGGGACGGCAAGGTCCGCTCCGGTGTCGCGTTCCGGGCTTCGGCGCTGACCGCGATGGACACCGCCGCCGTCTAGCGGCCGGGGTTCCTGTTCGGCTCCACAGAAGCGAAGAGGTGGACACGGGGTCGCCGCTGATTGGCGTCGTCTGCGACCCCGCGTCCTGTCCAACAAGGTCCCTACTGAGGGAGGACTTGTCGTGTCCAAGTCTAGCCAGAGGTCCCCGTTCGGCTGGTCGAACCGTGGGGGCAACAACGTCACTGTCATCGAAGCGCCGGTTGCCCGCTCGTACCGTCGCCGGGCCACCATCGCGTTCTGGGTCACCCTCGGCGCGGTCGGCCTGCTGGCCGCCATGGTGGCCTCGGAGTACATGCACCCGATCCTGGGTGGTCTGCTCGGCGTCGTCCTCGGCGCTGTGCTCGGCGCGGTCGTGTTCGCGCTGATCGTGGCGTGGCCGGTCCTGCGCGTCTTCTGGCACTGGCTGCCGGAAATCGTGCTCGGCTTGGCCGCCGTCTACGGCTGGACCACGCTGATGCAGTCGACCCCGCTGTGGGGCTCGCTGCTCGTCGTCGCCCTGGTCGTCGGCGTCCCCGCCGCCATCAGCCCGGTTCGCCGTCGGGTCATGGCCTGGATCTGGTGCCTGATCGTGCGGCACCGGCTGCGGTTGTGCTTCGCGGCGTTCATCGCCACCAACCGGCACGGCTCGCTCCCGCTGATCCTGCCCGCCAAGCCGACCCCGGCCGGTGAACGGGTCTGGGTGTGGCTGCGCCCCGGCCTGTCCCTGCGGGATCTGGAGCAGGACGGCCAGGTACAGAAGCTCGCAGTGGCGTGCTGGGCCAACGAGGTCCGCGTCATGCGCGCCGGCCGCAAGTACGCCGCGTTCATCCGCATCGACATCACCCGCCGCGAACCCCTGGCGCACACGGTCGTGTCGCCGCTGCCGGACTACGTCCCCACGGACATCCCGGCCAACGCCCCTACCTCTCCGGGCATGCCGCCTGTCGGCCTGGACCTGCCCGACGTGCCTGACCAGCCAGCCACCGCATCACCCGATGCGCCACGCCAGCGCAAGCCGCGCAACCCCACCACCACTACCGCGAGCCCGAACGGGTTCGACCCCTCCGACTACGCCTAACCACCGGGACGGCGCGGACAGAGCACCCCTGACGGGTCAAGCGTCCGCGCCCCACCCATCCCCACCCGCCTGACACGTACGTGTCAACCGACCCCGGGAGCCCTGCCATGGACCTCACGGACACCATCGAACTGCCCCCGCCCCCGGACGCGCCGCAGACGGTCCCGGTCGGCGCGGGCCTGTCCATCTTCGACCCGGTCTTCCTCGGCATCGACGAGTTCGGCCACCCCGCCTACCTGCCGATGATCTACCGCAACATCCTCATCGGTGGCGAACCCGGCGCGGGCAAGTCGTCGCTGTTGAACACCATCGTCGGGCACGCCGCCCTGTGCCCGGACGTGCGGCTCTGCCTACTCGACGGCAAGCAGGTCGAACTCGGGTTGTGGAAGGACGCCGCCGACGTGTTCGTCGGCCCCGACATGGACCACGCCATCCGCACCCTTCGCCGGGTGCAGACGGTGATGGACAACCGGTACTCGTTCCTGCTGGCCCGGCGTCGCCGGAAGATCGGCCCGAACGACCTGTTCGGTCAGATCCTCGTGGCCTGCGACGAGATCGCCTACTTCTCCGCCACCGCCGGAGACAAGAAGGACCAGGACCTGTTCGCCGCGCTGCTGCGCGACATCGTCGCCCGGGGCCGTGCCGTCGGCATCATCGTCGCCGCCGCCACTCAGCGCCCGTCATCGGACATCATCCCGCCGTCACTGCGGGACCTGTTCGCGTGGCGGTTCGCCGGGCGCTGCACCAACGACGTGTCCTCCGACATCGTGCTCGGGCACGGCTGGTACGCCCGCGGCTTCTCCTCCAACAGCATCGACCCGAACAACCAGGGCGAGGGCTACCTCATCGCCGAAGGCGGCACCCCCAACCGCGTCAAGGCCGCCTACATGACCGACGCCGACATCATCCGCGTCGCCGACTACGCCACCTGGACCCGCCGCCGCAGCGGCCTCGCCGCCCCGGCTGACCTGCGGACTGCGGCATGAGCACCACGACCACTACCCCGCCCCGCGTCCTGGACCTCGTGCTCATCGGGACCGGCGAGGACATCGCCGCCCTGACCGCCATCGCCCGCCACGCGGGCGCCCTGGTCTTCCGCTCCGCACCCGCTCTTGTCAGCGACGGCAGGCAACGGGTGATTCTCCGGCTCCACCTGCACCACCGATAGAAGCGGCCGACAGACCGGCCAAGGCCCTGAGAAAGCTGCCCGGTCTGCCGACCCAACCACCGCCCACGAAAGGACGTGGCCGCCATGAACCCTACCCAGAAACAGCACCCCACCCCCGGCGCGCTGGCCGACCTGACCCCGGCCGACACCCTGCGCTGCGCCGCCCGCTACCTCGAAATCCGAGGCTGGACCCAAGGTGCCTACTACGGCACCGAGGACACCCCGTTCCCGCCCGCCTGCGCCGCCGGCGCAATCGGCATGGCCGCTCACGGCCACCTCAAGTCGATTCCCCACGACGGCCCGACGCGCGACGGAGCCCGCGACTACACCCGCGCCCTCGACGCCCTGGCCACCTACCTCGACTTCCACCAGCCCCAGCCACGGGCCACCGAGGACGACGACCCCACCTGCCCCCTGACCTGGAACGACCGCCCCGGGCAGACCGCCGAGCAGGTCATCTCCACCCTGCGCGACGCCGCCGACGACTACGACTGGACCCACGCCACCGAGGACGACCTCGAAACCTACGCCGATCACGAGTACAGCCAGGAACGGCTGCCCACCCGCGCCGGGTTCCTCGTCTGGCGGGCCACCCGATGAGCACCGTCTCGGCTCTGCCGACCGGCAACGTTCACGCCGTTCTTGACCGTGCCGCCCTCTACCTGGGCCGCTACGGCTGGACCCCCACCGGCCTCTACGACGCCCACGACGCCTGCCCCGCTAAGTGCGCCTGTCACCGCACCGGCACCTACCCGGCGTCGATCCTCGGCGCGATCCGCGCCGCCGTGTTCGGCCGCCCCCGCTGGTACCTGACCGGCATCACCGACGCCGACCAGCACGCCTACTCGGCGGCCGTCGAGTGGTTCAACACCTACCTCATCGCCGTCGGCCACGCCGGCCTACACGCCCCGGTCTTCGCCTGGGAAACCCTGCCCGGCCGCAAACCGGCCGACGTCATCGAGGCGCTGTGCGCCGCCGCCATCGCCTACCGCCGACACACCATCCGGAGGGCCGCATGAGCACCGCCGCCCACACCCCCGACCTGACACGTACGTGTCAAAACGACATCTCCACCGCCGCACTCGTCGGCGCACTCGAAGCCGCCTGGGCCGCGATCCGCGCCCAACACACCGAAGTCCCGGCCGCCGTCCTCGTGGTCGGCTCCGGCTCCCCCACCAAGCCCAACCAGGGCATGAAGTGGGGCCACTTCGCCGCCCTGCGCTGGCAAGCCGGCGAACAACAACTGCCCGAAATCCTCATCTCCGGTGAAGGGCTCTCCCGCGAACCGGAAGCCGTGTTCACCACGCTCCTGCACGAAGCCACCCACGCCCTCGCCGACGTGCGCGGCATCCAGGACACCTCCCGGCAGGGCCGCTGGCACAACAAGAAGTTCGCCACCCTCGCCGCCGAACTCGGCCTGTCCACCACCAAGGACGACAAGCTCGGCTACTCGCCCTGCACCCTGACCGACCTCACCCGCGCCCGCTACAAGGCCACCATCACCGGCCTCACTGAGGCGCTGCGCTTCTACCGCCACCCGGAACCGACCGGGGAAGGCAAGACCCGAACGAACAACAACAACGGCGTCTCGTGCGAGTGCGAGTGCCCCCGCAAGCTGCGCATCTCCACCACGGCCTTCGAGGAAGGCCCGATCGTCTGCGCCCTGTGCTCGGCGGCGTTCCTGCCCGAGGACATCGACCGCGACACCTACGAACACCCCACCTTCACCACCGGCACCCCTGCCGGCGCTGACGACGACCAGGACCAGGCCGACGACGACTCGGAGGACCCGATGGTGTTCTACGACCCGACCGGCGAGCGCTACGGCCTGCCGACCTACCCCTACAAGTTCGCCCCCGACGGGCTGCTGACCCGCCGGCAACTGCGCGCCCGACAGCTGCGACCCGGTGGCCAAGACCCCGCCGCGCAGCTCATGTGGCGTCGCGGTAAGCGCGTCGCCTACCTGTTCCGCCTCGACCTGGCGATGCCCAAGCGCACCGCCACCGCCGCCCAACGCGCGGCCATCGATAAGGCGCTCACCGCGCGGCGTACCTGCCCCGACTGCCGGCAGATCAAGCCCTACTACATCCCCCGCCGTACCGGCTCCTGCCTCGACTGCATCCCGGAGGTAACCCGATGAACCCCGCCCTCGTCTTCGCGGTCATCACCGCCGTCCTGATCCCGGCGCACCAACTCGCCGACCACATCGTGCAAACCGACGCCGACGCGTCCCACAAAGCCGAGCCCGGCTGGACCGGCTGGCGTCACCTCCTGATCCACGTGAGCACCTACCACCTCACGGTCGCGGCCATGCTCGCCGTCACCGTCATCCTGCTCGACCTGCCGGTGTCCGCTCTTGGACTCACCGCCGGCCTGGCCTTCTCGGCCATCACCCACGCACTGCTGGACCGCCGCTGGACGGTCCGCCTCATCCTGCGCGCCACCGGCTCGGCCGCCTTCGCCGACCGACAGACCCCGGTCTGCGGCATGTACCTCGCCGACCAATCCCTTCACTACGCCTGCCTCTGGGTCTCCGCCCTCCTCATCGCCTGCCTCTGAAAGGGGACACCGCCATGTACCGGTACCTGCTCACCTTCACCCACCGCACCAACGGCGGCACCGACATGACCGCCATCGACTTCCCCACCGCCCGGCCCATCAGCTCCGCCGCCGACCTCCCCGCCATCACCCTGCTGCTGCGCTCTGAGGGCTACACCGAGCCCTTCATCATCGCCTTCTCCCTGTTCACCCCCGCCCCAACGCAGGCGGCACAATGACCACCTCCAAGAACGGCCGCGTCTACGCCTACATCGGCGCGCTGTCCGGCGGAACTGTCTCCGTCGCCGCGAACATCGCTCACTCGTTCATCGCCCCGAAAGACGCTCCCCAGAACTGGAGCCCGGAACCGGGCGCGGTCATCTCCGCGATCGTCTGGCCACTGTTCCTGTTCATCGCCATCGAGATCCTTGCCCGCACGCCCTGGCCGACCGGCTGGGGCTGGAACGTGCTGCGCTGGGTCGGGCTCCCGCCCGTCGCCCTGGTCGCCGCGTTCGTGTCCTACCGGCACCTGTCCGGACTACTCGACCACTACAACGAGGAAACCCTCGTCGTCTGGTTCGGTCCCCTCGCCGTGGATGGCCTGATGCTCATGGCCACCGCCGCGCTACTCGCCACCGGAAACCGCACCACCCGGCCCACCGAACCTGTCCCGGCACCTGCGCCGGCCACCCTCGCCGAGGCGTCGTCATCCGACATCCCCGCCTCGCCGACGGTCCGCCCGGCCGCCGCGACCCCGGCCACCAACCCCGCGCCCGAGATCACCGCACCTGTCCACGAACCCATCACCCTGCCCACCTCTGGCGAGGACACCGACACCCCGACGACGGTCGAGCCCACCCCGGACACCCCCGACGAGGACCCGACCCCGGCACCCACCGCGCCTGCGGTAACAGCCGGCCCTGCGCCCGCGCTGCTCTCTGGAGCCCGGATCGTCGCCAGCGCTCACGAGAAGGCTCACGGTGAACCGATCACCCCCGGTCAGCTCGCTGTGCGACTGCGCGTCCCCACCCACACGGCCGCCGACATCCTGACGGCCCTCAACACCCAACCGAGCATCAACGACAAGCACCACAACGGCACCGCTGTGGGAGCCACCGCGTGACGTCCTCGACGTTGCCTCTCGCGCCCGAAACCACCACGGTTTCGGGCACGGGAGCCTCCGCTGAGTCCGCCGCCTACTGGCCCTGGGCTACCCCCACCCGCACCACCCGTGATCCCGCCGCTGACGGGTGGGTACGCGGGCATGACCCCCGCACCGTCGCATCCGGCCGTGCCCGCGCCCAGGACCCCGACTACCCCGAATGGCTCGGCCACGTCCGCGCCGCGTCGGCGTGCAAGCACCCGATCAGGCTTGCCGGGCAGATCCACGTCAACGACGCTGACGGCAACCGGATGGCGACCGTCGACACCGAGGACATGCCCGACGGCGCGATCTACACCCCCTGCGGCAACCGCCGCGCCGCTGTCTGCCCGTCCTGCGCCGAGTTGTACCGCCGCGACACCTACCACCTGATCAAGGCCGGTCTGCAAGGCGACCGGTGGGGACTACCGCCGCTCAACGAGCACATCGCGATCTTCCTGACCGCCACCGCGCCGTCGTTCGGACCGGTGCACCACCGGGTGGTCAAGGTTCATGCGGCGGACTGCCGGAAGAAGGACGGCTGCACCTGCCGGGCCTCGGTGTGCCACCCGTTCGGCCGTACTTGCCCCCACGGCCAGGAACTGCGCTGCGGCCAACGCCACAAGGCCGCAGAGGCGAACCTCGGTCAGCCGTTGTGCCTGGACTGCTACGACCACGTCGGCCAGGTCGTGTGGAACCACGAGGCACCCGAGTTGTGGCGCCGCACCATCCAACAAGCCGACCGGGAGCTACGCCGCCTTGGCCGCGCCCACGGCGTGGACCTGCGCCGCCGCTACATCAAGGTCTACGAATTCCAGGTACGCGGCGTCATCCACTACCACGCACTCATCCGCCTCGACGGCTACAACCCCGACTGCCCCGAAGCGATCGTGCCACCGCCCCGCGTCATCACCCGGGACCTGTTCGAGGCTGCCGTCCGGGCCGCGTTCGTGAAGACCTCCTACACCTCCGCGCCGCACCCCGCCAACGGGCGGCAGGGCTGGCACATCGCCTGGGGCGACAAGGGCCTGGACCTCAAGCACGTCAACGCACCCGGCCACGAAGTCAACCTCGCGCAAATCACCGGGTACATCGCCAAGTACGTCACCAAGAGCACCGAAGTAACCGGTCTGAGTCTGCGCCGCGTCGACGACCTCTCCGTGGAAATCCACGGCGACCCCGGCACCCACCTCGGCCGGCTCATCCGCGCCTGCTGGGACATCGGCGAGCACCCCGACTACGCGAGGCTTCGCCGCTGGGCACACCAGTTCGGCTACGGCGGACACATCGCCACCAAAAGCCGCGCCTTCTCCGTCACCCTCGGCTTCCTCCGCCTCCAACGCACCATCTGGCGACGCACCGAAGGCCACCCCCACACCTGGGACGACGAACAAACCGAACGCGTCATCTACGAACTCGGCTACCAAGCCACCGGCTGGATCACCACCGGCGACGCACTACTCGCCAACACCGCCGCCGCCATGGCCCGCGCACAACACCTCGCCGGCATCGACGCCCTGGCCGACGAACTCGCCGCCGCTCGCGCGGCCCAACCCCTGGCCGCTTGACACGTACGTGTCAACGCCCGTGAAGCCGTTCCTTGACAACTCCACAGCGCACGCAACAACCCGCCCCGCCCGACCCCGGAAGGAGCGCCATGCCCACACGCGCCCGCCCCCTGGTCGCGGTCCGACTCATCGGCCCGACCGCCACCGTCACCGCCCACGCCGCCACCATCGCGGCCCAACTCACCGCCTACTACGGCCACGAACGGGTCACCTGCCGCACCAGCACCCGCACCGCCGGCTACAGCGGCGAAAGCCACACCTACATCACCCTCAGTCGAAAGGAGCCACGATGACCGCACCCACCCCACTCCCGCTGCCGGACCTCTGGTCCATCAGCGACACAGCCGCCTTCCTGCGCATCCCCGTCGGCACCCTCTACCAATGGCGGCACCGCCGGACCGGCCCGCGCGCCTTCAAGGTCGGCCGCCACCTGCGCTACGACCCCGCCGACGTCCGGGCCTGGCTAGAAGACCAGGCGGCCTGACATGGCAATCGATGACCTCTGGTACCTGACCAAACGCGGCCCCAACAAGGAGCGCTTGAAGTCCAAGCGCTACGGGCGCGGTAAACGGTGGCGCTGCCGGTACGTGGACCGCAACGGCGAAACCCGGGAACGCCTCTTCGACCGGAAGGTTGACGCCGAAGCCTGGGATGCCAACGCCCGCGCCGGAATCGCCGAGGAAACCCGGATCGACCAGGCAGAGCGCCGGCTGACCTTCCAGGACTACGGCGAGCGGTGGCGACTGTCCCGCCAGATCAGTCAGGCCCTCGACTACCAGCGCCACACCGAATCTCGGCTCCGCCACCACCACTACCCGCACTTCGGTGAAAGGGCCATCCGCGCGATCACCGTTACCGACGTTCTGGAGTGGGTCGCCACGCTGCTCCGCAACAACGTCGCCCAATCATCGGTGAAGACCTACTTCGACCTGCTGAACAACATCATGAACTCCGCCGTCGCCGACAAGGTGATCCCCGACAACCCCTGCAAATCGATCCGGCTGTTCGCGATCCTGCGGGGCTTCTCCCGCGCGCCGAAGTGGGTACCGACCGATGACGACGTGCTCGCCCTGGTCGACGTGGTGCCCGACGAGTATCAGGCGGCGATCTGGGCCGGCGCGGGTGAGGGAATGCGACTCGGGGAAGTCCTCGGCCTGGAGGACAGCACCCGGTGCATCGACCCGGACCGTCAGGAGCTGCACGTCGTTCAGCAACTCCGGTTTCACAAGGTCGCCTATGGGGGCTTCTACCTCGCCCCACCGAAGGCCGGCTCGGTCGGGGATGTCGACCTGGACGACCACGTCGCCGCCGTCTTCGCCCAGCACGTCCGCACCTACCCGCCCGCCCTGGTCGAGCTGCCCGACATCACTGCCGGCACCCCCGACCCGGGTCGGGAGCCCAAGCGCCGGATGGTCCCGCTGCTGTTCACCGACGACCAGGGACGGCCGATCCACGACCAACGGTGGTCGCAGATGTGGCGAACCTGGCGCGAGGCGGCCGGCTGGCCCGATGAGGGCACCTTCCACTCCCTGCGGCACTACTTCGCCACCCGCCTAATCACCTCGGGTGCCGACCCCACCGACGTGCAGAACGCGCTACGGCACTCCAGCCTGCGGATCACGCTGGAAACCTACGTTCACTGGTGGCCCAAGAAAGATCGCCGCCGCAACATCATCAGCGGGGCACTGCTCGACGCGAGCGCCAAACGAAAACAGGGCCCGAAGGCCCTGGATTCTCGCTGATTTGTGCCGGATCTGTGCCCGCTGATCTTGCTAGCGGGGTTTCCCCAGGTCGTACGTGTTGCTGGTGGAGCTGAGGGGATTTGAACCCCTGACCCCCTCGATGCGAACGAGGTGCGCTACCAGTCTGCGCCACAGCCCCCCACCGGCGAACCGGCCTCGGTCCCACCCGGCTTACACCGGGCGGGCCGGCAGCAAGGCTAACAGGTTGCCGGCCCCCACCGCGAATCCGCCCCCTGCGTGGCGCTCCCGCAGACCCGAAGATCGACTCGGCTTCCTGAAAACCGGGGCATCCCGGACGCCACGACACCCCGACTTTCAAGAACCCGAGTCGATCAAGCCAGCCGGCACCGGGGAGGCAGGGGCCGGAGACCAGCCCAGGCCGGAGACCAGCCCAGGCCGGAGACCGACTGGGCCGGGGCGCGCGGGCCGCCGCT
>NZ_JAGPXZ010000050.1:0-15649 GCF_018070305.1 Micromonospora sp. M51
CCTGCACCACCCGGGTGGCGTCGGTCAGGGCCGGGTCGAGCAGCAGGGCGGCCTGCGGGCCCGGCATGGCCAGGACGACCGCCGCGCACGACTCGCCGTCCACGACCGGGCCGGGCTCCACGCCGAGCACCAACCGGTCGACGGTCACCGGCACCGCGCCGGCCAGGTGCTCGACCAGCGACCGCAGCCCACCGGGGGCGGCGAAGCGCATCGGCCCGGTCACCTCGTGGTTCCCGCTCCGGTCGTACGCCCGGAAGGTGTCGGTCCACTCGCGGACCAGCCCGGCGGCGCGCCACCGCTCGACCACTGCGACGAAGTCCGGGTCGGTGGCGGTGAAGTAGGCGGCGCCGATGTCCGCGGGACGCCCCTGGAAGCGTTTGCTGGCCATCCGGCCGCCGCGGACGTGCCCCCGCTCCCTGACCCGCACGGGCACCCCGGCCCGGGTCAACTCGACAGCACAGGCCACCCCGGCGATGCCCGCCCCGACCACCACGACGTCCGACCGGTCCATCCGATGATCGTAGGCGGTGACCGACGGGCATGAACCACGGCGATCGGGGTACTGGCACACCTGTTCGAAGAAAGGGTGATGATGATGACCGACCGCCGTAGCGAGCAGGTTGACCAGAACGCCGCGATCAAGGACCCGGACGAGTGGGTCACCGGCGACGAACCGCCGACCGCCGCCCAGGAGTCCTACCTGAGCACGCTGGCCCGGGAGGCCCATGCCGACCTCCCGGACGACCTGACCAAGGCCGAGGCGTCCAAGCGCATCGACGAACTCCAGGCCGAGACGGGCCGGGGCCGGTAACCGGGGCGGTCAGGGGCGGGGCAGCGGGTGGAGCTGCACCTCGCTCAGCTCGCCCCTGTGCACGGTGGCCGTCAGGTAGGTGGCCTGGGGTTGGGCGCGGCGGTCGGTGGGTGAGCCCGGGTTGAGCAGGCGCAGCCCACCGGGCGCCACGCTGTCCCAGGGGATGTGCGAGTGCCCGAAGACCAGCAGATCGACGTCGGGAAAGCGGGCCGCGCACCGCTTCTCCCGGCCGGTCCGTGGCCCGGTCTCGTGCACGACCGCGACCCGTAGACCGTCGAGTTCGACCCGGGCCACCTCGGGCAGCCGGGCGCGCAGCGCCGGGCCGTCGTTGTTGCCGTACACCCCGATCAGTCGGCGCGAGCGCGCGGTCATGGCGTCGAGCAGTGTCTCGTCCACCCAGTCACCGGCGTGCACCACCACGTCGGCCGCCTCGATGGCCGCCCAGAGGGGACCGGGTAGATCCCGGGCCCGCTTCGGTACGTGGGTGTCCGCCGTGAGCACCAGCCGCATACCCGCATTGTCCCCCGGGCCCTGACCGTCCACCCGGCGACACGGACGCACCGGCGCCACCAGGAGCGCCGGGCGGCAGCAGCGACAGACCGGTGACGGCGCGGCTCAGCGGTTTACTGGGGAGAAGTACGCCGGGGGCATGCCGGTCTGCCGCACCGTCGGGTCCCGTTCGACGTCGGTCAGCACACCGGCCGCGTTGATCAGGCCGATGTGCGAGAACGCCTGGGGGAAGTTGCCCAGCTGCTCCCCGGTCAACGGGTCGATCTGCTCGGCGAACAGGCCGAGGTCGTTGACCCGCTCCGCCAGCCGCCGGAACAACTCGTGCGCCCGGTCCCGCTCACCGGCCAGCGCCAGGCAGCACACCAGCCAGAACGAGCAGATCAGGAACCCCGCCGGGTCGCCGTCCCAGCGCCGCAGCAGGCCGTCGTGGGACAGCCGCCGCTCCACCGCGCGGATCGTCGAGCGCATCCGCGGGTCGTCGGCCCGCAGAAACCCGACCAGCGGCATCACCAACACCGACGCGTCCAGGTCGTCGGTCTCGAAACTCCCGGTGTACGACTGGAGCCGCTCGCTCCAGCCCCGCTCGAGCACCTCCGCGCGTACCGCGTCACGGGCGGCCGCCCAGCGGGCCACGTCCTGCGGCTCGCCGAGCGTGTCACCGAAGCGGACCGCCCGATCCAGGGCGACCCAGCACTGCACCTTCGAGGACACGTGGTGGTGCTGGATGCCACGCTCCTCCCACATCCCCGCGTCGGGCAACGACCAGTCCCGCTCGGCCTGGTCGGCGAGCACCCGCAGCACGTGCCGCACCTCCGGGTCGAACGGCTCCAGCTTGTCGCGCATCAACCAGGCGGCGTCCATCGCCTCGCCGAAGATGTCGGTCTGCCGCTGTTGCCACGCGTCGTTGCCGATCACCACCGGTGGGCTGTCGCGGTAGCCGCCGAGCTGTTCCAGTCGGTGCTCGGTGAGGTCCCGCTCCCCCAGCACCCCGTACATGATGGGCACCGGCCGGTCGTCGACGCGACCCATCGCCCGGCCCAACCAGGCGAACTGCCGCTGCACCTCGTCCAGGCACGCGGTCCGCCACAGCGCCCGCAGGGTCAGGCTGAAGTCCCGCACCCAGACGTAGCGGTAGTCGTAGTTGCGGTCCCCGCCGAGCTTCTCCGGCAGCGACGTGGTCACCGAGGCCACCACCGCGCCGCTGGGCCGGTACGTCATGCCCTGCACCACCAGCCGGCTGCGCCGCACCTGGTCGGCGTAGAGCCCGTCGTACGGGTGTTCGTCCGACCAGGAGCGCCAGCCGGCGACGGTGTCGGCGATGGTCTGGTCGGCGTCCGGCACCTCGGGCAGCGGGGCGTCGTAGGTCGGGGCGTACCCGAGGGTGAAGGTGTGTTTCGTGCCGGCGCGGGCGGTGAACGTCCCGGTGGCCTCGCCGTCGCCGGCGGTCAACCGCACGCTGCCGCGCAGGGTGAGTCGGGCGGCCCCGGCGATGGCCTCCAGCATGTCCTCCCGCTCGATCAGGTACGCGACGGTGCGGCCGTACTCGAAGCGCGGCCGGTAGTGCACCCGCATCGGCACCGAACCGGACAGCCCCTCCACCGAACGGACCAGCACCTGCGGCGAGTGCAGGCCGATGTCGTGACCGCGCGAGCCGGGCTCGAAGGCCAGCGCGTCGGTGAGCGCGACCTCCCCCTTCGCGGTGCGGAAGACCGTTCGCAGGACCAGGGTGTCGTCGAGGTAGCTGCGGTCGACGCGGTAGTCGCCCTCGGGCTGGATGGACCAGTGCCCGGCGTTGTCGTCGAGCAGCCGCGCGAACACCGACGGGGCGTCGAACCGGCCCGGGCACCACCAGTTCACCGAGCCCGCAGGGTCCACCAGCGCCGCGCTGCGCCCGTCGGCGAGGAAACCGTAGTCGCTGATCTGTCCGCTCTCCACCTGACTGCCTACCCGGGCAGTCAGGTGGCATTCCCCTGCCGCCGGGACGGCGACGGCCGCGTTACCGGTCGGCCTGGCGGGGAACCCGGGGAGCTGACGAGGGAGGATGCTCATGACGTCAGCTTCGGGGCCGGCCGCCGCCTGGCGGCCCGGCACACAGGGTGGCGACCTGCTTCCATCCGGGCCGGCCGGCCGCCTGTCGACACCGGCCGGGGACGGCCACGGGCCGCAGACCGGCCCGCCGACCGTGACGATCGGCTCGTACCCGGACTATCCGAGCGCGCAGCGGGTCGTCGACTATCTGGCCGACAACCGCTTTCCGGTGGAGCACAGCGCCATCGTCGGCACCAACCTCACCCTGGTGGAGACGGTGCTCGGGCGGATGACCACCGGTCGGGCCGCTCTGCTCGGCGCGGGCACCGGCGCCTGGTTCGGGCTCTTCATCGGCCTGTTGTTCGGCATCTTCACCGTCGGCAACTGGCTGGCGGTGATCCTGGTCGGGCTGGTCATCGGTGCGATCTGGGGTGCCGTGTTCGGCGCTGTCGCGCATGCCATGACGGGCGGGCAGCGGGACTTCACCTCGGCCAGCTCACTGCGGGCCGGCCAGTACGCGGTGACCGTCGACGCCCAGCTCGCCGACCAGGCGCGACAGCTGCTCGGTCGGATGCAGATGCCCGGTTCGGCGGCGAACGCCCGCTGAGCGAACGATCGACCGGCCGTCCCGGCAGCACGCCGGGGCGGCCGGTCAGTCGTGGTACGCCATCTCGCCGGCGCGCAGTGGCACGTCGACCCGGTTCTCCGGGGGCGCCAGCGGACAGGCCCAACGGTCGTCGTAGGCGCAGCTGGGGTTGTAGAGGTAGTTCGCGTCGAGCCGGACCCGGTCGCCGGGCAGCAGCTCGACACCCCGGCCGAAGGTGCCCTTCACCGTGTCGGTGAGGTACCGCCCACCCCCGTAGCTCTCCCGCCCGCAGGTGCCGTCGCGCAGCGGAACGAACAGCCCACCCCCGTACGCCTCGATCCACCAGAGGGTCAGCGACCCCCACGTCGTCTCGGCCACCGCGACCCGCCGGTACGCGACCACCCCGTCCGGGCCGCCGGTGTCGATGCGCAGCTCGCCGCTGGCCGGGCGCAGCGGCGCCTCGACCACGGCCTCGGGATTGGGTGGGAAGTAACGCACCCCGGGAAAGCCGGGCCGCTGCGCCACGGGGATCGGGCTCTGCGGGTGGGTGGCGAAGAGTTCGTCGCGGCCGGCCCGGAAGCCGATCAGGTCGACGTCGGACAGGTACAGCCGGGCGACCCGCTCCCGCCAGTCGGCCAACTCCAGATCATCCACAGCACCGAGCCTATGCCGTGCCGCCACGGCAGCTCAGCGCGGTGGCCAGTTGGTGAGCACGGCGTCGAGGGCGTCCAGGGCGCGCGACCACGAGTCGTCGGTGGGGCGCGGGGTGTGCCGGAACCCGCCGGTCCGCTCCAGGCTCACGAACCCGTGGAACGTGCTGTGCATCATCCGCACCGCGTCGGTCTGGTCGGGCTCGGAGAGTCGGTAGCCGCGCAGGATCGCCCGGGTCATCTCGGCGTGCCGGACGCCCGCGCTCGCGGCGGCGGTCTCCGGGTCGAGGTCGATCTGCATGGCGGCGTACCGGCCCGGGTGCTCGCGCGCATAGTCGCGGTACGCGTTGGCGAAGGCCACCAGCGCGTCCTTGCCGGCCCGGCCGGCGAGCGCGTCGGCGACCCGGTCGGCCAGCTCCGCCAGCGCCAGCAGAGCGATCCTGACCCGCAGCTCGTGCGCGTTCCTCAGGTGGAAGTACAGGCTGGCGTCCTTCACCCCGAACTGGCGGGCGAGCGCGGCGACAGTCACGTTCTCCACGCCCACCTCGTCGGCCAGCTCGGCTGCGGCCAGCGTCAGGCGCTCGGCGGTCACTCCGGCACGTGCCATCCAACACACCCCTCTAGTTTTTTGCCTAGTAGGACTAGGCTGGCACCTATGTTAGCCCCAACCGAGTCCGCCATCCGCGCGTCCTTCGTCAACACCACCCAGGGCGAGGCGAAGCGGCTGGCCCTACCACATGATCTTGACGCGCGATCCTGGAGCGACCTCGACTTCCTCGGCTGGCGGGACCCCGCCGCGCCGCAGCGGGCCTATCTCGTCACCGAGACCGACGGCGAGCTGGTCGGCGTCGCGCTGCGGGTCGCACCGCAGCAGACCGGGCGGGTGCGACGCAGCATGTGCTCGCTCTGCCTGACCACGCACACCGGCGACGGCGTCTCGCTGATGACCGCGCGCAAGGCCGGTTCCGGCGGACGGCAGGGCAACTCGGTGGGCGTGTACGTCTGCTCCGACCTGGCCTGCTCGCTCTACCTGCGGGGCAAGAAGCACGCCGGGCCCCGCATGCACGAGACGCTGACAGTGGCGGAGAAGATCGACCGCACCACTGCCACCCTCACGGCGTTCCTTCGCAAGGTCACCGAGTGACGGTTTCGCGCCGACGGCGCTCGCCCGTCCCCGGTTAGCGGTCGGCGGCCGTCCGTCCCCGGCTAGCGGTCGGCGGCCGTCCGTCCCGGCTAGCCGTCGGTGGCGAGGCGGGCGTGCAGGTGCTCGTCGTAGCGGCGGCCGTCGCCGTACCGGTACGACTCGCGCAGGGTCCCCTCGGCCGGGTAGCCGGCCCGCTCCGCGACCCGGCAGGACGCCGGGTTGGCCACCGCGTGGCAGAGCTCCACCCGGTGCAGCCCGAGGTCCGCGAACGCCCAGTCGGTGAGCCGGACGACGGCGCGCAGCGCCACGTGACGCCCGCGCGCCGCCGGCGTCGTCCAGTAGCCGATGGAGGCGTCGCCGTGCCGGATGTGGTGCAGCGACACCGAACCCAGCAGGCCGCCGTCGACCGCCGAGGTCACCGCCAGGGAGGCGTGGTCCCCGGCGGACCAGTCGGCGCGGCGGCGTACCCAGAGCAGCGCCACCTCGTCGTCGATCAGGCCGTCACCCTGCGGGTTCCACTGGGCGATGGCCGGGTCACGAAGGGCGTCACGCACCGCCGGAGCGTCCTCGTCCCGCCAGGGCCGCAGCAACAGCTCGCCGGCAGCGAGTTCCACGTGTTCCACGAGGCCGGAGTCTGGCACATCGCACCGCCTTCGCGCCGCCGGATTACCCCACCTTTTCTTCAAAACTGCACGAGCCACCCGTGGGACGCGAGGAAAGTGACCCAGACAACGCCCAACCGCAGTAGTTAAGTTTTGAAGTAGTGCTATCGTCGTGGGCATGACCGAGAGCCTGGACAGCACCCGAGAGGCCGCCTGGCGGGCCTACATCGAGGCCAGCCAGCGTCTCTACACCCAGTTGGAAGAGGAGCTGCGGGCCGACTGCGACCTCAGCTTCGCCGACTACCACGTGCTGGTCCTGCTCTCCGAGGCACCGGCGCAGCGGCTCCGGATGGGCGAGCTGGCCAGCCGGTTGATCTTCTCGCCCAGCCGCCTCACCTATCAGGTCTCCTCCATGCAGCGTCGTGGCCTGGTCAGCAAGGAGCCCTGCCCGGACGACCGGCGCGGCAGCGAGGCGGTGCTCACCGCGGCCGGGCTGCTCGCGCTACGGGAAGCCGCACCCCACCATCTGGCGTCGGTGCGCACCCATCTGATGGACGACCTCGACGACGCCGAGGTCGCCTGCCTCACCCGGGTCATCGATCGGCTCGGCGAGCGCCGGCGGGCATCGCGGGTCGGCTCGACCACCCCTGCCCCACGTTAGGAGCCTTCGACATGCCCGCGATCACCGTTGACAATGTTCTCGTCCTGCCCCGCCTGCCTCGACTCGACGAGGCCACCACGATCCGACCGGTCCGCACGGTGACCACCGCGCCCAGCGGCTTCGAGGGTGAGGGCTTCCCGGTCCGCCGTGCCTTCGCCGGGGTGTCGACCGCCGACCTGGACCCGTTCATCCACCTCGACCAGATGGGCGAGGTCGACTACGCGCCGGGCGAGCCCAAGGGAACACCGTGGCACCCGCACCGCGGCTTCGAAACCGTCACGTACATCATCGACGGCGTCTTCGACCACCAGGACTCCAACGGCGGTGGCGGCACCATCACCGACGGCGACACCCAGTGGATGACGGCGGGCAGCGGCCTGCTGCACATCGAGGCCCCACCGGAGCACCTGGTGGTCAGCGGCGGGCTCTTCCACGGCACCCAGCTGTGGGTCAACCTGCCCCGCTCGGCCAAGATGAACCCGCCCCGCTACCAGGACATCCGGGGGCGCGAGTCGGCGCTGCTCACCACGCCTGACGGCGGCGCGCTGATCCGGGTCATCGCCGGCGAGGTCGCCGGGCACCGCGGCCCGGGTTCGACCTTCACCCCGATCACCATCACGCACGTCACCGTGCAGCCGGGCGCGCAGGTCGACCTGCCCTGGCGCCCCGACTTCAACGCCCTGGTGTACGTGCTGGGCGGTCGCGGCACCGTCGGCGCCGACCGGCGGCCGGTGCGTACCGGCCAGCTCGCGGTGCACGGCCCGGGTGACGCGCTGCGGTTCGGCGCCAACACCACGCAGGACAGCAACACCCCGGCGCGGGACCTCTACATCATGGGTGGTCAGCCGATCCGGGAGCCGGTGGCACAGTACGGCCCGGTCGTGATGAACACCCGCGACGAGCTGCTCAAGGCGTTCGAGGACTTCCAGGCCGGCCGCCTCGGCGTGATCCCCACCGAGCGGCTCCCGCACACCGGCGGCCAGGGCGCCCGGCCCTGACCACGATCGACCACTGAGATCGGCGCCGACGCCTCCGGTTCACCCCGGGGGCGTCGGCGCCGCCTCAGGAGACCGCAAAAATCCCGGCGACACCCAGAATCACCATCACCAACACCGCTACCAGCGCACCCCGCTCGCTCTCCACCGCCGGCTCGCGGTTCTCGGTCATGGGGTTCGTCGTGTCGCGGGGCATCGTGTGGCCTCCTCGGCTGTTGTCGCGTCACTTGCGATGGCGTTGGCCAGGTCACCGCTCGGTTCGCCTGGCGTGCGGACCCGCGGCGGGGGTCCTACCGTGAGGACGTTGCCGACCTCCAGGAGGGCTGGACGGTGCCGTTGCAGGACTGGTTTCTCACCGCTGAGGAACGCGCCAACCCGGTCTCTGGCATACCCGTGTGGACCACGGGAAACCTCGCTGAGCCGTTGATTCACGGTGCCGCCTACTTCGACCGGCTGGTCGACGAGGTCGAGGCGCTGGGCGCCGGGGACCACCTGTTCTTCACCGACTGGCGGGGTGACCCGGACCAGCGGCTGCGCCCGGACGGCCCGACCGTGGCCCAGCTCTTCGCTCAGGCCGCCCAACGCGGCGTGGTGGTCAAGGGGTTGATCTGGCGGTCGCACCTCGATGTCCTGGCGTACAGCGAGGCGGAGAACCGCGACCTCAGCGAGACGATCTCGGCCGCCGGCGGGGAGGTGCTGCTGGACCAACGGGTCCGGCGCGGCGGCTCGCACCACCAGAAGCTCGTGGTGCTGCGACACCCGGGCGCACCCGAGCGGGACATCGCCTTTGCCGGCGGGATCGACCTGTGCCACAGCCGCCGCGATGACGCCGCGCACCACGGGGATCCGCAGCCGGTGCAGATGTCCCAGCGGTACGGGCCCAATCCGCCCTGGCACGACGTGCAGCTCGCGGTGCGCGGTCCGGTGGTCGGCGCGTTGGACACCCTGTTCCGGGAACGCTGGACCGACCCGATGCCGCTGGACTCGGAGAACCCGATGGCCTACCTGCGGGATCGGCTGCGCGGCTCGGACCTGCGCCCCGACCCGCTGCCCGAGCAGCCGGCGGATCCGCCGCCCTGCGGTCCGCACCAGATCCAGGTGCTGCTCACCTATCCGGCCGTCCGTCCCCGCTACTCGTTCGCACCGGACGGGGAGCGGACCGTGGCCCGGGGTTACACCAAGGCGGTCCGTCGGGCCCGCCGACTCATCTACCTGGAGGACCAGTACCTCTGGTCGGCCGAGGTCGCCGACCTGTTCGCGCACGCGCTGCGGGACAACCCGGAACTGCACCTGATCGCCGTCGTTCCCCGCCACCCGGACGTGGACGGCAAACTGGCGTTGCCACCGAACATGGTCGGGCGCGAGCAGGCGCTGTCGCTGTGTGAACGGGCCGCACCGGACCGGGTGCACGTGTTCGACGTGGAGAACCAGGCCGGCGGCCCGGTCTACGTGCACGCGAAGGTGTGTGTGGTCGACGACGTGTGGGCCAGTGTCGGCAGCGACAACTTCAACCGGCGGTCCTGGACGCACGACAGTGAGTTGTCCTGTGCGGTGCTCGACGAGACGCCGGACCAGCGGGAGCCCACCGACCCGGCGGGGCGGGGCGACGGCGCGCGCAGCTTCGCCCGGGACCTGCGACTGCGGCTGTGGCGCGAGCACCTGGACCGTGACCCGGACGGCCGGGACGACGCGGACCTGCTGGACCCGGCGGACGCCGTCGCGGCTGTCACCGCCGCCGCCGACGCGCTACAGCAGTGGTACGACGACGGCCAGGTGGGTGACCGGCCGCCCGGGCGACTACGCCCGCACCGCCCCGAACGGCTGCCGTGGTACACCAGGGCGTGGGCGCTGCCAATGTACCGGTTGGTCTACGACCCGGACGGCAGGCCGCTGCGCGCGAGACTGGCCGGCACCTGGTGAAGCGGCCGGGTGGGCTCGGGCGCGGGGGCCCGGTACACGTTCAACCCACCGGGGTAGGCGAACGACGAGCGGGGTGAGTAGTAGCCGAAGCCGATGGTCAGCGGGTTGGCCGGGCGCAGCGCGTACATCGGGTGGCCGCGCTGGAGGAACTCCACCGACTCGATCTCGAACGGGGCGACCGGCTCGGCGACGAACGGGTAGGCCGAGCTGAGCAGTTGGCCGTCGCGTCGGGTGAAGTAGCGGTGGTGCCCACTGCTGATCGCGTGCCCGGTCTCCCCCACCCGGCACCGCGCCTGGATCACCGTCGTGCCGTCGATCTCCGTCTCGGCGAGCAGGTCCTCGCCGGTCACCTCGATCCGGGTGCGCCCGGCGAACACCGGCGCGCCGCGGGCGACGGCGTACTCACGGACCAGTCGGCTGGAGGCCACGTAGTGGGTCCACCAGCCACCCGCGTTGAGGCCGCCGGGCGCGTCGACGCCCAGCAGCGAGACACCGAGGTAGGTCAGCGAGTACGCGCCGAAGCCGGAGGTCTGCGTCTCGTCGTCGACGACGTACTGATTGAGGAAGACCTGCCGGTCGGGGCGGGGGCTGAGCCCCGGCGGGACCAGGGCGGCGACGGCGTCGGGATCCGCCGGCAGCCAGCTGAAGTAGAGGGTGCGGCTGTTCACGACGAGCTGGGGAGCGGTTGGATCGAGCACGGTGCCTCCGAACCGGGTGTGTACAGGCGACGCTACGGCCGGTCCCGCCAGCGGGACAAGGACGGATAGTCGACACTCCGGCCGACTTGTCGGATTTCGTGTTGACCAGTCGCCGAGGGCCGGGGGCCGATCGGTGGAGCCGGTCGGACGACCGGGCAGCGCTTCTGCGGGCGAGAAAGCGGGTAAGGCTCCTCACAGCGACCTCAACTTCCTGCCTGTTTGCCCGTTTTGTTGCTCGACATCCCTTAAGTACATCAACCTTTCGGCTAGATTTCGGGGAGACGATCAGGTTAAGGTGACTCCCGAACGGCCCATTGGAACTTAAACCAAAGCGTCACGTCTCTTTGTCCGTGGACGAGGTGCAGGGAGGACCACCCATGACCGCGCCAACGATCACCGAGCAGCCGAGCACCGCCGCCAAGGCGAGCGCCAAGCTCGACCCGCGCGCTCTCACCGACAGCGCTGCCGACGTGCTCAACGCGATGGCGGCGCTGCCCGCCAACCACCCGTCGCGCCCCGCGCTGCGAGACCGGGCGATCGAGGCGTGGCTGCCGCTCGCCAACCACCTGGCCCACCGCTACAGCGGGCGCGGCGAGCCGAACGACGACCTGGCGCAGACCGCCGCGATCGGCCTGATCAAGGCCATCGACAAGTTCGACCCCTCGCGCGGTGTCGACTTCGCCGGTTACGCGATCCCCACCATCATCGGCGAGCTCAAGCGCCACTTCCGCGACCGCACCTGGGACATCCGGGTGCCCCGCCGGCTCCAGGAGCTGCGGCTGGCCATCTCCGACGCCAACAGCTCGCTCCTGCAGACCCTCGGCCGCTCGCCGACGGTCGCCGACATCGCCGCGCACCTCAAGCTCACCGAGGAAGAGGTGCTGGAGGGCCTGGAGGGCGCCCGCGCGTACAACGCGGTGTCGCTGTCCACCCCGACCGGCGACGGCGAGCGCGCCACCGAGCTGGGCGACATGCTCGGCGGCGAGGACAGCGAGTTCGAGCTGGCTGAGCTGCGGGTCGCCCTCGGCCCGGCACTGGCCACCCTCGACGAGCGCGAGCAGAAGATCCTCACCCTGCGCTTCTACGGCAACCTGACCCAGTCGCAGATCGCCGACCAGATCGGCGTCTCGCAGATGCACGTCTCGCGGCTGCTGACCCGGGCGCTGACCAAGCTGCGCGGCCAGCTCGACGGCACGTACTGACCGATTCACGCCAGCAGGGCCGGGTCCGATGGACCCGGCCCTGCTCGCTGTCCGTGCTGTCACGTCAACGTGACAGTGCGATCCCTGGCGTACCGGTCGCGTCGACCCGAACGGGTCAGCGGCCGACCGGCTCCCGCCACATCGGCCAGAACGGCGTGCCGTCGGGCACCCGGAACGGCTCGCCGGCCAGATAGCCGTGCTTCGCGTACAGGTCCCGGCTGCGCGGGCTGCTCGCCTCCAGGTACGCCGGCATCCCGTTGGCGTCCAGCCAGGCGTGGTGGTGGCGCATCAACGCGCTACCCAACCCCTGCCCCTGCCGGTCCGGCCGGGTCGCCAGGAAGGCGAGGTGGTGGTGATCCGGATGCGGATGGTTCGCCGCGAACAGCTCGTCGAGGTGCTGGAACCGGTCGGTCCACTCGCCGCAGGCGGCAGCCAGTCGGGCGTCGTAGTCCGCCGGCGGCGGCGCTGGCTCGCCGACCGACGGAAACCAGACGGCGACCGAGGCGCGATCCGCCGTGGCGTGCACCATGCCGTGCCGCATCGCGTGCCCGACCAGGATCTCGAAGTCCCCGGCCAGCACGGCCTCCCGCTTACTCGCGTCCGGGACCAGCCACGTCGTCACCTCCAGGACGGTGAACGCCTCGGCGATCCGACCCGCCACGAGGCTGGTCTCCTCCGGTCCGAGCCGCTCGATGACCACGCTCATCGGGTCACCTCCACGGCGGCCGGCGGCGGCGACGTGACGGCGGCGGCGGCGCTCGCCGCGCCCAGGCCGATCCGGGCGTACGTGTCCGGACGGTTGCTGCGCAGTAGCAGGGCCCAGCCGATGCCCAGCAGGGCCGCCACCGGGTACGCGGCGGGCAGCGCCCAGCGCAGGGTGGAGTCCGGGGAGACGCCGAGCAGGTTGGCGAAGTTCGACACGGCCAACCAGATGATCACGAAGAGCGCGATGGTGGCCAGGCCGGGCGCGATGGCCCGCCGCCAGAGGTTCTCACCGCTGGCCGAGCGGGCGAAGTAGGCGATCACCGCCACCGAGGTGGTGGCGATCAACAGCAGGACGCCGAAACCGCCGGTGGTGCCGACCCAGAAGAACAACTGGACCACCGGGTCCCAGTCGTTGATCGCGTACAGCAGGATGACCAGCAGCCCGAGGACGCTCTGCGCCACCGAGGCGGCCCGCGGTGCCCCGGTCCGGGCCGAGGTCTGCCCGAACACCGCCGGCAGCACCCGCTCCCGACCGAGTGCGAACGTGTAGCGGGCCGTGGTGTTGTGGAACGAGATCATCGCGGCCAGCACCGAGGTCAGGAAGAGCACCTGCCCGATGGTGACCACGGTGTCGCCGAGCTGCGCGGCGGCCAGGTTGAAGATCAGCTCGATGCTCTGCTCGCCGGCCGCGGCGACGATCTGGTCCTGCCCGACGGCGACCGTCATGGTCCAGGACGACAGCGCGTACAGCCCGGCGATGATCGCCACCGAGAGGTAGGTGGCCAGCGGCACCGTCCGCTTCGGGTCCTTGCTCTCCTCGCTGAAGACCACCGCCGACTCGAAGCCGACGAAGCCGAGGATGGCCAGCACCAGCACCGCGCCGACGCCGGGCACGAAGAGGTTGTCCGGCGAGAACGAGGCGAAGCCGACCTGACCGTCGGCCGGGTTGCTGATCTGTCCGAGGTCGAAGACGAGAACCACCACGATCTCGGCGACCAGCAGCGCGGCCAGGACCATGCCGTTGAGGTCGACCCGGAGCAGGCCGAGCAGGCCGACCAACGCCCAGGCCACCAGGGCCACGACGGCCCAGTGCGGGTGCCCCCCGAAGAGCCGGTCCAGCACCGGCTGGGCCGCCGCCCCGATGGTGCCGTACAGCCCGACCTGCAACGCGTTGTACGCGATCAGCGCGACCCAGGCGGCGCCCACGCCGGCCGGTCGGCCGAGACCCCGGGAGATGTAGGCGTAGAAGGCGCCGGCGTTCTCCACCCGGCGCGACATCGCCACGTAACCCACCGAGAAGAGCGCGAGCACCGCGGCGATCAGCAGGAAGGCCAGCGGGATTCCGGTCACCCCGATGACGCCGTAGCCGGTGGTGACGACGCCGGCCACCACGGTCAGCGGCGCCGCGGCGGAGTGGACGAAGAAGATGACCGACGGGATGCCGAGGCGACCTCGGGCCAGGGCTTCGGAGACGTTGCTGGGTCGGTCGACTGTCGATGTCGGGGGCATACGACTACTCCGGTTGTCGAGGGGAGGGTTGGGGGTTACCGGGACGGGTCAGGGGATGCCGCGCAGCACGGCGGCGCCGACGGCGGCCTCGGTGTGCCCGACGAGTTCCTTGAGCGGGGCCGGCAGCGCGGGGATGAGGACGTTCAACCGGTGGTGGGCCCGGGGGCCGGCGCTCCACAGCACCTCGCGGGTCAGCCCGGCGGCCACGACCAGGCCGAGCAGCAGCGCGTCCGGGACGCCCGGCGGGTCCGGCCGGTCCAGCAGGGCCCGCAGCCGGGTGGCCGGCCAGGCCACCGCGTTGAGGTCGATCGGCAGGTAGGTGACTGTGGTACGCAGCAGCCGGCGGCTCTCCTGCCGGCGCAGCACCCCGGAGCGGGCCAGCCGCTCCCCCACCGAGGTCGTCGCGCTCTGCGCCAGGAAGCTCAGCCAGGTGTTCAGTTCCCGGTGCTGCGACTCGCCGACCAGCTGGTCCAGCACGGTGTGCGCCAGCGCGTCGGCCTGCGGGCGTCGGTCGATGACGGTGACCTGCCCGCCCAGCACGGTGATGTGTCCATACAGGAGCAGCTCGCCGAGCAGCCCGCCGGCGAGCCCGAGCCCCGTCGCCGCCGGGTGCAGTTTGGCCTTGCCGCGACTGGCGTTGTGTGCGATCAGGAAGAACTCTGCGGCGATGAGCAACGGTCCTCCCGCACAGGTGTGTCCACAGTGATCGCGACCGGGAAAGGATGCACCGACAGCTACTGCAACGCAACTCCCAGATTTGAAAGTTGCACTCCGTGCAGGCGCGACCTGCGAATCTGTCGTGGCAGACTCGGACGGTGACCGCCACCCCCGCCATCCGACCCGCTGCCAGCCCGACCGTCCGGCGACGCCGCATCGCGCGGGAACTCCGCCAACTTCGGGAACGCGCGGGCATGACCCTCGATGTGGCCGCCCGTCAGCTCGACATGTCGAAGAGCAACCTCTCCCGGATCGAAACCGCGCAGATCGGCATCAAGCCACGCGATGTCCGGGCCGCCCTCGCGCTCTACGAGGTGACCGGTTCGGATGCCGAGGCGCTCATCGAGATCGCCCGAGGTGCCCAACAGCGGGGCTGGTGGCAGAACTACAGCGACGTGCTCCCCGAGTGGTTCGAGTTCTACGTCGGGCTGGAGGCCGAGGCGGCGACGCTGCGCACGTACGAGGCCGAGTCGGTGCCCGGACTGCTGCAGACCGAGGCGTACGCCCGGGAGATCTTCCGGCGTACCGCTGGTGAGGACGGGTTGGAGCGCAAGGTCGCCGCCCGACTGCGCCGGCAGGAGGTGCTGCGCCGCGCGGACCGACGGCGGGTCGTCCTGGCCACCGCGTTGGCCGAGACCAGTCTGACCGTCCCGGGCGTGCGGATCGTGGTGGACGCCGGGCTCTCCCGGGTGCCCCGGATCGACCTGGCCCGTGGGTTGGGCGCGCTGGTCACCGTGCCGGTCTCCCGGGCCGCCGCCACCCAACGGGCCGGCCGGGCCGGCCGGGAGGCCCCCGGGTACGTCTACCGCTGCTGGTCGGCGGCGACCCACGAGCGGCTGCCCGCCCGCGCCGAACCGGAGATCGCCACCGCCGACCTGACCGGTTTCGCGCTGGAGCTGGCCGCCTGGGGC
>NZ_JAGPXZ010000500.1:0-4631 GCF_018070305.1 Micromonospora sp. M51
CTGTCACCCCGAACGGACCCAGTTCGATGGCGAGCGTCTTGGTGAAGCCCTGCAGACCGGCCTTGGCGGCGGCGTAGTTCGCCTGGCCCCGGTTGCCCAGCGCGGAGGTGCTGGAGAGGTTGACGATCCGCCCCCACCTGCGGTCCACCATGTGCTTCTGGGCGGCCTGGCTGAACAGGAACGCGCCGCGCAGGTGCACTCCCATCACCGTGTCCCAGTCGGCGTTGGTCATCTTGAACAGCAGGTTGTCGCGCAGCACTCCGGCGTTGTTGACCAGCACGGTGGGCGCGCCCAGCTCGGCAGCGATCCGGGCCACCGCCGCCTCGACCTGGTCGCGGTCGGAGACGTCGGCGCCCACCCCGAGCGCCCGGCCGCCGGCGGCGGCGATGGCGTCCACCGTCTCCTTGGTGGCGGCCTCCTCGATGTCGACCACGGCGACGGCCATTCCGTCGGCGGCCAGCCGCCGGGCGGTGGCCGCGCCGATGCCGCGTGCGGCTCCGGTGACGATGGCGACGCGGGGCTCCTCCGACATGATTACCTCCCGGTAACGTGGGGTCGATCGAAGGAGCTTAACCTTCCACTGCTAGTTATCGGTGACGACCATGGCCGGATCCACGACACACCGGATCGCCGTGCCTCAGAAGCCCCGGCCCCGGCAGAGCCGGATCCACCGGTATCCGTGGCCGGAGACCTTCACCGCGCCGAGCTTGCCCAGCTCGCCGTAGCCACGGTCGGCGAGCACGTCGGTCGGCTGGTCCGCCTCCGGCTCGAGACTGCTGAGGTCGACCTCCACGTCGTCGGTGCCCAGGTTGTGCACGAAGACCATCGTGCCCGTCGACCCGTCGGCCCGGTGCGCGAGCACTCCGGGCGGCATCGCCACGTCGATGTGGGTCGTCGAGCCGGAGCCGATCTCCGGAGCCTCCCGCAGCGTACGGATCATGCGCTCGAACCAGCCGAGCAGCGACTTCGGGTCGCCCCGCTGGGCGGTGACGTTGACGTTCTGGTAGCCGAACTCACCCTTGTCGATCACCGGACGGACCAGCTTCTCCGGGTCCGCCGTGGAGAAGCCGGCATTCGGCTGGAACGACCACTGCATCGGGGTACGGATCGCCTCCCGACCGGGCAGCGACAGGTCCTCGCCCATCCCGATCTCCTCGCCGTAGCGCAGCACCGGCGTGCCGCGCATCGAGAACTGCAGGGCGTACGCCAACTCGATGCGCCGCCGGTCGTTACCGAGCATCGGGGCGAACCGGCGACGGATGCCCCGGTCGTAGATGCGCATGTTCTCGTCCGGGCCGAACTGCGCGTACACCTGGTTGCGTTGTTCGGTGGTGAGCCGGGACAGGTCGATCTCGTCGTGGTTACGCAGGAAGGTGGCCCACTGCCCGCCGACCGGCAGCTTCGGGGTGTCGCGCAACGCCTCGATCAGCGACTCCGGGTCCTGCCGGGCGAGGGCGAGCATGAGTCGGCCGTTGAGCATGAAGTCGAAGAGCATGTGGATCCGGTTGCCGGAGCCGCTGGCGTCGCCGAAGAACGTCGGTAGCTGGTCCGGCTCGACGTTCGCCTCGGCCAGCAGGACGGCGTCACCGCGACGCCACTGGACGTGCTGGCGCAGCTCGGTGAGGAACTCGAAGTCCTTCGGAGAGTTCGGGTTGCCGGGCTCGGTCAGCTCGATGATGAACGGCACCGCGTCCATTCGGAAGCCGGAGACACCGAGCTGGAGCCAGAACGACATGATCTTCTTGACCTCGGCCCGGACCTGCGGGTTGGCGAAGTTGAGGTCGGGCTGGAACTTGTAGAACCGGTGGTAGAACCACGCCTTGGCGGTGCGGTCGTAGCTCCAGGTCTCCTTCTGCTCGCCGGGGAAGACCATGCCCTGGTGCCGGTCGTCCGGTTCGGTGTCGGACCAGACGAACCAGTCCCGGTACGGCGAGTCCGGCGACGAGCGGGCGGACTGGAACCACGGGTGCTCGTCGGAGGTGTGGTTGACCACCAGATCGATGATCACCCGGATGCCCCGGTTCTGCGCCTGGTGCAGCAGCTCGGCGAAGTCGCCGAGGGTGCCGAAGCGCGGATCCACGTTGTAGAAGTCGGTGACGTCGTAGCCGTCGTCGCGGTTCGGTGACGGGTGGATCGGGTGCAACCACAGGCAGGTGACCCCGAGCCGGGCCAGGTAATCCAGCCTCCCGATCAACCCACGGATGTCACCGACCCCGTCGCCGTCCGAGTCGGCGTACGTGTCGATGTCGAGGCAGTAGACGACGGCTTCGGAATACCAACGGTCACCCATGCCGGAGAAACATCTCCGATCGATCACCGCGGCAAACCCTTGGTTATCGTGCCTGTCATGGGAAACGACCTGGTACCGCCGAGCGAACCGTTGGACTGGTCCCGGGGTGCCTGGCTGCACCCGCCGGTACGCGTCGAGGAGGGCCCGGCCGGTGAGCTGGTCGTCGAGCCGGCGGCGGACAGCGACTTCTGGCGCAGGACCAGCTACGGCTTCGTCCACGACAACGGACCGGCCCTGCTGGCACCACTGCCGGTGGACACCGCCATGGAGGTGAGCTTCCGGCTCGACTTCTCGGCGCAGTTCGACCAGGCCGGTGCGTTCGTCCGCGTTGACGAGCGCACCTGGACCAAAGCCGGCGTCGAGATCAGCGACGGGGAGGTGCAGCTCGGCGCGGTGGTGACCAGGGAGTTCTCCGACTGGTCGGTGGGGCCGGTGCCGGAGTGGGCGGGTCGGGAGGTGACCGTCCGGGTCAGCCGGGCCGGCGACGCGCTGACCGTCCGCGCCCGGGTCGACGACGAGCCGTGGCGACTGGTCCGGCTCGTCCCGCTGGATCCGGCGGCGGACGCGGTGGCCGGGCCCTTCTGCTGCGCCCCGTCGCGCGCCGGGCTGACAGTGGTGTTCACCGGCTGGCGGCAGGGGCCGGCGGACACCGCCCTGCACCCCGAGGTGTAACGACCGCTCCGGTGGGTATGACCGTACGATCCCGAGCACCGACGCGGAAGGACGACAATGGCGTACGCCCAGGCTGGCGACCCGTCCGAGTTCACCGGGTTGACCGGCTGGGTGGCTTCGGTGATCGAGGCGATGGGCCCGGTCGGCGTGGCGCTGCTGGTGGCGTTGGAGAGCATCGTCCCGCCGATCCCCAGCGAGGTCGTGCTGGCGCTCGCCGGTTTCCTGGCGCACGAGGGTCAGTTCAACGTCGTGGTGGTGGTGCTGGCCGCGACGGTCGGCTCGCTGGTCGGCGCGTTGGTGCTCTACTGGCTGGGCGCGGCGCTCGGCGAGGATCGACTCAAGCGCTGGTTGGACCGCATCCCGTTGGTGGACAGCGACGACCTGGAGCGGGCCGACAGGTGGTTCGAGCGGCACGGTCGGTGGGCGGTGCTGATCGGCCGGGTGGTGCCGGTGGTCCGCAGCCTGGTCTCCGTGCCGGCCGGCGCCAACCGGATGCCGCTCGGCGAATTCATCCTGCTCACCACCATCGGCAGCGGGGTGTGGAACGGCCTCATCGTGGGCGCCGGTTACGCGCTCGGGAGCCGCTGGCAGGACGTCGCGCGCTACAGCGACTGGTTCAACTACGCGATCGGCGCCGTCTTCGTCGTCATGGTGGTCAGTTGGGTGATCCGTAAGGTCCGCAAGCGTCGGGAGCGCGGCGACCGGCGGTCGGTGACCGCCGGCCGCTGATCCGAGCTACCGGTTACCGCTGACTTGTGAACAAGCGTCAGCCTGGGCTGTCAGGGCAGAGTGTCCAGGTGTGGGCCCACCGTGTTGGCGAAGCCGTTGCCGTTGCTGACGTCCCAGTTCACCGACCAGGTCATCGCGCCCCGGATGCCGGGGTAGGTGCGCGGCGGGCGGAAGCTGCCGCAGTTGGTGCCCCGGGCCAGGCAGTCCAGGGCGGCGTTGACGACGCTGGGCGCGACGATGCCGCCACCGGCCGCTCCCGGCCCGGCGGGCAGGCCGAGGCCGACCTGGTCGGGGCGGAGCCCGGCCTCCAACTGGATGCAGGCCAGCGCGACGATGAAGTTCACGGTGCCCTGGCCGTACGCGGCGTTCTGGTCGCAGCCGAGCATCGCCCCGGAGTTGTAGAACTGGGTGTTGACGACGGTGAGGATGTCCTTGATGTCGAGCGCCAGCTTGAAGTAGCCGCCGGCCGGGTTCTGCATGTCGATCGTCTGCGGGGCCATCGCGATGATCAAGCTCGACCCGACCTTGGCTCGCAGCGCGCGCAGCGCCTGCGCCATGTACGTCGGGTTGAGGCCGTTCTCCAGGTCGATGTCGATCCCGTCGAAGCCGTACCGGGCGATCAGCGCGGCGGCCGTGTCGGCGAACACGGTGGCTGACGCGGCGTCGTTCACGGTGACCCGGCCGGTCTCACCGCCGACCGAGAGGATCACCCGTTTGCCCCGGCTGTGCAGGGTGCGGACGTCGTTGGTGAAGTCCGCGTCGGTGTAGCCGCCGAGCGACGCGGCGAGCCCGGGGTCGATGCCGAAGGTGAGCGCGCCGGGTGTCGACGTGGCCTCGGCGAAGGCGACGGCCACCAGGTCGTACTCGGCGGGCACGTCGCGCAGCCGCAGCTCGACGGCCGGGTTGTCGAAGTTGTGCCAGTAGCCGGTGAGTAGGTGCT
>NZ_JAGPXZ010000501.1:0-4630 GCF_018070305.1 Micromonospora sp. M51
TGCGGAGCCGCAGCGTCGGGTGCTCGCCGGAATGGAAGAACTTGCTGGCGCGAACCAGGTCGCCGTTGCGGTCGCGGACCTTGAGGTCGATGTCGGTCTCGCTGGACGGCGCCGCATCGGCCACCACGTCCGCGATCCGCACGCTACCGTCAGCGGTGCGAATCCGGACATCCCCGGTGAGGCAGTAGCGCATCGCGGCGGCCGGGTCGTTACCCGGCGAGCCGAAGTTGCCGTTGCCGTCGACCAGCGGGTAGCGCAGCGACCAGGGCTGCGCCATCCGGACCAGCGCGTCGTAGATCGCGGAGTCGCCGTGCGGGTGGAACTGACCCATCACGTCACCGACGACGCGGGAGCACTTCACGTAGCCGCGGTCCGGACGGTAGCCGGAGTCGAACATCGCGTAGAGGATCTTGCGGTGGACCGGCTTGAGGCCGTCCCGGACGTCCGGCAGCGCGCGACCGACGATGACGCTCATCGCGTAGTCGAGGTAGGAGCGCTGCATCTCCACCTCGAGCCCGACCGGTTCGATCCGGTCGTGCGCGACCACCGCGGCGATGGCCTCGGCGGGAACCTCGGGCTCGTTCGGTGTGGACTCGGGAGAATCGGTCACTGTATACCCTTATCAGACTCAGAGTCGTTTTCGTGCTGTGGATAACCGCTGTGGATACCGGCCAAGCTGTGGATAACTCTGTGGACCGCCGGATCGGCCGGGCAGGGCCCGGCCGATCCGGCGCAGTCCGTCAGATATCCAGGAACCGCACGTCCTTGGCGTTGCGCTGAATGAACGACCGGCGCGCCTCGACGTCCTCACCCATCAGCACACTGAACAACTCGTCGGCGGTCGCCGCGTCGTCGAGAGTGACCTGACGCAGGGTACGCGTCGCCGGGTTCATGGTGGTTTCCCACAGCTCGGGATAGTTCATCTCGCCGAGGCCCTTGAAGCGCTGAATGTCGTCCGGCTTGGCGTTGGGCTTCTTCTGCTGACGCAGCAGGATCAGGCCGTCCCGCTCGCGGTCGGAGTAGGCGTACTGGGCGTCGTCGCCCTTCTTGTTCCACTTGATCTTGTAGAGCGGCGGGGCGGCCAGGTAGACGTGCCCCATCTCGACGAGCGGACGCATGAAGCGGAACAGCAGGGTGAGCAGCAGCGTCTGGATGTGCTGGCCGTCGACGTCCGCGTCGGCCATCAGCACTACCTTGTGGTACCGCAGCTTCTCCATGTCGAAGTCGTCGTGGATGCCGGTGCCCAGCGCGGTGATCAGCGCCTGAACCTCGTTGTTCTTCAGCACCCGGTCGATCCGGGCCTTCTCCACGTTGAGGATCTTGCCGCGGATCGGCAGGATCGCCTGGGTCCGTGGGTCGCGACCCTGCTTGGCCGAGCCGCCGGCCGAGTCACCCTCGACGATGAACACCTCGGACTCGCGGGGGTCGGTCGACTGGCAGTCCGCCAGCTTGCCCGGCATCGAGCCGGACTCCAGCAGCGACTTGCGCCGTGCCAGCTTGCGTGCCTGCTGCGCGGCGATCCGGGCCCGGGCCGCCTGGGAGGCCTTCGTGATGATCATCTTGGCCTCGGCCGGGTTGCGGTCGAACCAGTCGACCAGCCGGTCGTTGCAGACCCGCTGCACGAAGCTCTTCACCGGGGTGTTGCCCAGCTTGGTCTTGGTCTGGCCCTCGAACTGCGGGTTGGCCAGCTTGACCGAGATGATCGCCGCGAGCCCTTCGCGGATGTCCTCGCCGGAGAGCTTCTCGTCGCCCTTGAGCAGCTTCTTGTCGGTGCCGTACCGGTTGACCACGCTGGTCAGCGCGGACCGGAAGCCCTCCTCGTGCGTGCCGCCCTCGTGGGTGTTGATGGTGTTGGCGAAGGTGTAGACCGACTCGCCGTACGACTCGTTCCACTGCATGGCGATCTCAAGTGACATGCCCTCCTCTTCGGCCTCGAACTCGACCACGGTCTTGTGGATCGGGCTCTTCGAGGCGTTGAGGTGCCGGACGAAGTCCGCGATGCCGCCCTCGTAGAAGAAGGTGACCTCGCGCTGGCGGCCGTCCTCCTCCTCGGCCACCCGCTCGTCGAGCAGGTGGATGCGGAGGGCCCGGTTGAGGAAGGCCATCTCCTGCAGCCGCCGGTAGATGGTCTGGAAGTCGAAGTCGACTGTCTCGAAGACGTCGGGGTCGGGCCAGAAGGAGACCGCCGAGCCGGTGCGGTCGGTGGCCTCGCCCTTGTCCAGTGGGCTGGGCTTGGAGTTGGTGTACTGCTGCCGCCAGACGAAACCGGACTTGTGGATCTCCACGGCCATTCGGGTGGAGAGAGCGTTCACCACGGAGACACCGACGCCGTGCAGACCACCGGAGACCGCGTACGCCTTGCCGTCGAACTTGCCGCCGGCGTGCAGCACGGTCAGCGCGACCTCGACACCCGGCTTCTTGAGCTTCGGGTGAAGGTCGACCGGGAAACCACGGCCGTTGTCGGTGACCCGGACGCCGCCGTCGGCGAGCAGCACCACGTCGATGGTGTCGCAGTATCCGGCCAGCGCCTCGTCGACAGCGTTGTCGACAACCTCCCAGACGAGGTGGTGCAGACCGCGTTCGCCGGTGGACCCGATGTACATACCGGGCCGCTTGCGAACGGCCTCCAGCCCCTCGAGAACGGTGATCGACTCTGCGCCGTACTCCTGCTTGTCCTGCGCTGCCACCCTCGGCCACTTTCTCGCGTCAGCCGCGCCGGTAGGGGCGCGTCGGGCGCGGGTTCGGCGGACAGGACGCGACGTCGGCGCGCGGACCGGCGCCGGAGACCTCCGGACAGCGGGTCGAACGCGCCGGTCGCCGCGGTTGCCCGCGGATCGCGATCGGCTCGACCCGACGTGGAGAATGAACCTGGGCCACCGGCCCCGTCCCACTCCCGCACCGGGTCTTCGTCTCACTGTCAATCCTACTGTGCGCGGAGGACAGAACCACCACTCGGCACCCTCAGCGAGGCGGCTGAGAAGTCCATAGCCGGCAGAACCCCGTCGCCCACGACTCCCCCCACACGCCAGGCCCGCTTCGCACGCGCCGCCCCGGAACGGGTTGACCCGCGGTCGGGCGGGTCGGGGGTCGCGGCCGAACCGTCAGTGCCGTACGTTTGCGGCGCCCCGGAACCAGCCTTGATCTTTACCGGTTGGAACCGGGACGATCGACCCGATCGACCCGACACGTGCTCTTTAAGAGGTGACAGATGGGGCTGGACAACGTCGCGGTGCACTGGCCGCGGACCGGCCGCTTCTACGATCCGGTGGCGCCGGCCGAGTTCGTCGACTTCGGCGAGATCGTCGACCTACCGCGCATCTCCGCGCCGACCGCGGCGCTGGCCGAGCTCATCGCGAAGACCGGCACCATCCGGGCGACCGCGTACACCGAGTTGGTGGATCTCCTACTCGGCCTCGAAGGTGTGTTGTACGCCACAGACGCCGCCGCCGAGGACGAGGACCCGGTGATCGACCCGGACGGCTGCTCCTGGATCGCGAGCGGCATCGAACGGTTCGTGGCCGCGCACCGCCCCACCGGCGAGGCGGTCACCTTCGAGTCGGTGAGCACCGTGCTGCGTGCTCTGCTCGGCGACGGCCGGTTGGCCGAACAGCAGCTGCGCTGGCTGGAGAGTCGGCTCGACGCGCTGCGCGACGAGCGCGGCGATCCGCCGCAGTGGAACTTCACCTGCGCCGAGCTGGGCGTGCTGGCGGCGTTCTACCGGCGCTGCGCCGAGCGCGGGTTCGCCGTCTACGCCGACGCCTGAGCCGCCGCGTCCGTCTCCGGGCCGGCCGGCCGGTTGGCGGCTGAGATCAGCTGTGTGAGCACCGCGTGCAGGTGTTGCAGGTCCTCGACGGGCAGCCCGAGCCGCTGCACGATCGCGGCCGGGATCAGTTCGGCCTGACTCCGCAGCGCGGCGCCGCTGGCGGTGAGGGTGACGGCGAGGCTGCGCTCGTCGCTCGGGTCGCGTTCCCGGCGCAGGTAGCCGGCCGCCTCAAGGCGCTTGAGCAGGGGTGACAGCGTGCCCGGGTCGAGCTGGAGCAGGCGGCTGAGGTCGCGGCCGGACAACGGCGCGTGCTGCCAGAGGGCCAACATCACCAGGTACTGCGGGTGGGTCAACCCCATCGGTTCCAGCAGCGGCCGGTAGACGGCCACCACGCTGCGCGCGGCGACCGAGAGGGCGAAGCACACCTGCTGCTCCAGGGCCAGCGGGTCGACGCCGTCCGGTCGTTCGCTCATCGGTTGCCCTCCCTCCGCACGATGACTATCGTACCGATAATTGGTGCACCAATCATTGGTACCCCAACGGTCTGCTCGTGCGTCGGGCCTGACCCGGCGGGACGACGTGACCCGGAAAGAGGCGGCAGATGAGCGAGGACGGCGCGGTCACCAGGGCCCCGGGCGAGGGCGGCCGACTGATGCGGTGGGCCTTCCGGCACCTCGCCGGCCCCGCCGAAGGGGTGCAGGGCGCGGTGCAGGGCGGTTCGGCCGAGGCCCGCGAAGCGTGGAAACGCGACCTGGCCGAGCGCAAGCGCCACACCCGGGAGCAGCGGGAGCGCAAGCGGGCAGCCCGCGAGGCGGACCGGCGCGGCTGTGGCGGCGGCGCAGGCGGTGGTGTCGCGGGGGCCCCGGG
>NZ_JAGPXZ010000502.1:0-4627 GCF_018070305.1 Micromonospora sp. M51
GTCTACGACCAGGGCACCCACGCCGGTCTGCCGTACCTGGTGATGGAGTACGTCCGTGGCCGCACGCTGCGCGACGTGCTGGCCGAGCGCCGCCGACTCAACCCGGACGAGGCGCTGGCCATCACCGAGCAGATGCTCGCCGCGATCGCCGCCGCGCACCGGGCGGGTCTCGTACACCGCGACGTCAAACCGGAGAACGTGCTGGTCGCCGAGGCGCCCACCGGTGGCGTCGCCAACCTGGTCGACAGCGTCGTGAAGGTGGCCGACTTCGGGTTGGCCCGGGCGGTCGAGGCGAGCGCCGACGAGGAGCAGGGCAACCAACTGATGGCCACCGTGGCGTACGTCGCCCCGGAACTGGTCACCGAGGGCCGCGCCGATCCGCGCACCGACGTCTACTCGGCCGGCATCGTGCTGTTCGAGATGCTCACCGGCCGGGTGCCGTACGACGGGGACCGCCCGGTGGACGTCGCCTGGCAGCACGTCGACCGGGACGTGCCGGCGCCCTCGACGCTGGTGCCGGGCCTGCCGTCGGTCCTCGACGACCTGGTTCAGCGGGCCACCCGGCGTGACCCCGGCGCCCGGCCCGCGGACGCCGGCGCTCTGCTGGCCGAGGTGCAGGTTGCCCGGGATCGGCTGGGCGACGCCAACAGCCACACCGCCGTGCTCCGCCCGGTCAGCGACGAACCGTTGCTCTCCCAGCCGACCATGATGGTCGCGACGGTCCAGCCGCCCAACCGCCCGTCCTGGGCACGGCTGCCCGAGGGGGCCAGCAGCCAGGGGCCGGGTCGGCGTCGGGCCGCCCCGGAGCCCGCCGAGGGCCTGGGCGCCCGGCTCGCCGCGCTGCGCACCACGGTGCTGAACCACCCGCGTGGCCGACTGGCCGTCGCGGCCGTGGTGGTGACGCTGGGGCTGGTGGCCGCGATCGGTGGTTGGTGGTTCGGCGTCGGTCGCTACACGGACGCTCCGCAGCTGGTGAGCCTGAGCAAGGCCGAGGCGCAGGCACAGGCCGACCGCGCCGGGCTCGTCCTCGAGTACGCCGAGCCGCGCTTCGACGAGAAGGCCCCGAAGGACAGCGTGCTGGGGCAGGATCCGGCGTCCGCAACCAAGATCGTCAAGGGTGGCACGATCACCCTGACCCTCTCGCTGGGCCCGGAGCGTTTCCCCGTACCGGACGTGATCGGCAAGGAGTTCGAGCTCGCCGAGGCGGACCTGCTCAACGCGAAGCTGGTGGTGGCCAAGGGCACCCCCCGCTACGACGACAGCCTGCCGGCCGGCGTCGTGGTGGAGAGTTCCCCCAAGGTGGGCGCCGAGGTCAAGCCAGGGACGAAGGTCACCCTCATTCTGAGCCGGGGCAGGGCGCCGGTGACGGTGCCGAACCTGGTCGGCAAGAGCCTGACCGAGGCCCGGACGACCCTGGCCCAGCTCAACCTGGTGCTGGTGGAGAACTACAAGGACTCCGACAAGCCGAGGGACGAGATCCTCGGGCAGAGCCCGGCCGATGGCGCCGGCGTGGAGAAGGGCACCCAGGTCAAGTTGGACGTCAGCAAGGGGCCGCCGCTGATCGCCATGCCGCGGGTGGTGGACCTGCCCTGCCAGCAGGCCAAGCAGGCGCTGGAGGGCCAGGGCTTCCCGGTGACGGTGGCGATCAACCCGAACGCCGTGGTCCGGATCCAGATCCCGGGCGAGAACCAGCAGGTGGCTCCGGGCACCCCGGTCACCCTGACGTGCTTCTGATGCCGACGATCTCGCGGCCGGTGGGCACGCACACTCCGACCTCGGGTGGGCTGGCGAAGGCCGCCCTGCCGTACGCCGACGTGACGGGTGCGCAGGTGGTGCAGGTCTACGTCTCCAATTCGCGAGGCTGGGCACTGCCCAACGGCGACCCCGGGCAGGACGCCCTGTTCCGCGACGGTTGCGCCGAGCGGGGCATTCCCGCGTTCATCCACGCCGCGCTGCTGGTCAACCTAGGCTCGCCCACCCCGGCCACCGTGGAGAAGTCGGCCCAGACGCTGGCGCACGCGCTGCGTCGGGGGGTGGCGATCGGCGCGCGCGGGGTGGTGTTCCACGCGGGCAGTTCGGTGGACGAGGGGCACGCCGAGGCGGCGATGCGACAGGTTCGCGAGGTGTTGCTGCCGTTGCTCGACTGGACCGCCGACGCTGGCGGGCCGATGTTGCTGGTCGAGCCGAGCGCGGGTGGAGGCCGGTCACTCGCCTCCCGGGTGGAGCAGCTCGGGCCCTACCTGGACGCGGTGGACCGGCACCCCATGCTCGGGGTCTGCTTCGACACCTGCCACGCCTGGGCGGCCGGTCACGACCTGGCGGCCGAGGGCGGCATGACGGCGACCCTGGACACCCTGGTGGCCACTGTCGGTGCGGACCGGCTGCGGCTGGTCCACGCCAACGACTCGAAGGATCTGTGCGGTTCCACCCGGGATCGGCACGAGAACATCGGCAAGGGCACCATCGGTGAGCCGGCCTTCGCCGAGCTGATGGCCCACCCGGCCACCGCCGGCGTCCCGACCGTCGTGGAAACCCCCAGCGAGAAGCACGTGGGCCACGCCGCCGACATCACCACCCTCACCCGCCTGACCCCCCAGTAACCCCACCTGACCCCACCGGGAACCGCACCTGCTCCCACCGGGAACCCCACCTGGTTGATCAAGAGGTTTGCGTCATCCGGGGGCCGGAATCTGACGCAAACCTCTTGATCACCGAGGTGAGCGGGGGGTGGGGGTGGGGTGGGGGTTGGTTGGGTGGGGTTAGGCGTTGGCCAGGATGCGGGGTAGGGCCGCGAGGGCGCGGTCGATGTCCGCGTCGCTGACGCCCAGGTGGGTGACCAGGCGGGCGGTACGGGGGCCGAGCACCGAGATGAGGACACCCTCGGCCCGTGCCGCGGCAGCCAGGGCCCGCGCGTCCAGAGTGTGCTTGGTGAGGTCCAGCGCGACCAGGTTGGTACGGACCGTCGTGGCCAGCACACCGAACGGCGCGACCGCCTCGGCGAGCCGGGCCGCCTTCGCGTGGTCGTCGGCCAGCCGGTCGATGTGCTGCGCGAGCGCGTACCGACCGGCGGCGGCGAGGACGCCGGCCTGGCGCATGCCACCGCCCATCCGCTTACGGATCGTCCGAGCACGCTCGATCTTCTCGGCGCTGCCCACCACCAGCGAGCCGACCGGCGCGCCGAGGCCCTTGGAGAGGCACACCGACAACGTGTCGAAGAGCCGGCCGTACTCGATCAGCGGCACCCCGTCGGCGACGTGCGCGTGCCAGATCCGGGCGCCGTCGCAGTGCAGCGCGACCCCCGCCTCGTCGGCGACCCCGCGCAGATCCCGCAGAGTCGCCAGCGGAATCACCCCACCGCCGCCCCGGTTGTGGGTCTGCTCGACGGCGATCGCCCGGGTGGGAACGGCGAAGTAGCCGTCCGGCCGGATCATCCCGGCCACCACCTCCGGGTCGATGTCCGCGCCCACCGCGGGCCAGGTCCGCGAGGAGATTCCGCCGTACGCGGCCGCGGCACCAATCTCGTACGTGACCACGTGCGCGTCGGCGTCGCAGAGCAACTCGTCGCCGGGCGACACCAACAGTTGCAGGGCGATCTGGTTCGCCATCGACCCGCTCGGGGCGAACAGCGCCGCCTCGTGCCCGAACAACGCGGCGACCTCGGCTTCGAGGGCGTTGACGCTCGGGTCCTCGCCGTACACGTCGTCACCGACCTCGGCGGCGGCCATCGCCTCCCGCATCCCGGCGGTGGGTCGGGTCACCGTGTCGGACCGCAGGTCCACGAACAGATCAGCCACTGTCATCCCTTCGGTTCGCCGACTGCGGGGCTCGCAGGCTCAGCCATGCGGGGCTCGCGAGATCAGCCACGCAGCATCTCCGCCACGAGGAACGCCAACTCCAACGACTGCTGGGTGTTCAGTCGCGGGTCGCAGGCGGTTTCGTACCGGTCGGGCAGGTCGAGGTCCTCGATGCCCTGGGCGCCACCGAGGCACTCGGTGACGTCCTCGCCGGTCAACTCGACGTGCAGGCCACCGGGGTGGGTCTCCAGCCCTCGGTGCACCTCGAAGTAGCCGAGCACCTCGTCGACGATGCGGTCGAAGTGCCGGGTCTTGTAGCCGTTCGACGACTCGTGCGTGTTGCCGTGCATCGGGTCGCACTGCCAGACCACCTTGGCCCCGGCGGCGGTGACCTTGGCGACGATCGGCGGCAGCGCGTCGCGTACCCGGTGGTTGCCCATCCGGCTGATCAGGGTGAGCCGGCCCGGGATGTTGTCCGGGTTGAGCTTCTCGCACAGCTCGATCGCCTCATCCGGGGACGTGGTCGGGCCGAGCTTGACCCCGATCGGGTTGGCGATCCGGGAGATGAAGTCGATGTGCGCCCCGTTGATCTGCCGGGTGCGCTCGCCGATCCAGAGGAAGTGCCCGGAGAGCCCGTAGGCGCGCCGGTCGGAGACCCGGGTGAGCGCGCGGTCGTACTCCAGGGCGAGGGCCTCGTGGGAGCAGTAGAGCGTGACGGTACGCAGCGCCTCGTCGTCGGTCATGCCGCAGGCCCGGATGAAGGCCAGCGCCCGGTCGATCTCCCGGGCGATCGCCTCGTAACGCTCCCCCGCCGGGGAGTTCTTCACGAAGCC
>NZ_JAGPXZ010000503.1:0-4617 GCF_018070305.1 Micromonospora sp. M51
CGGGCGGAGCCGCCCGTGCGGGACCTGCGCGCCGCGCACCTGGACGCCGGCACCGCGCACTTCGCGCTCGTCAGTGACCTGGTCCGGGGTGCGGGGCAGAGCACCGCCGGGCCGGCCACCGGGATGCGGGGCGCACTCGACGAGCCGCTGACCGAGCGGGAGCTGACCATCCTGCGCTATCTGCAGAGCATCCTGTCCAACGTGGAGATCGCCAGCGAGTTGTCCCTCTCGGTCAACACGGTGAAGACCCACGTCCGCAACATCTACCGCAAGCTCGACGCGACCCGCCGGCGTGAGGCGGTCCGGCGGGCGCGCGAGCTGCGGCTGATCTGAACGGACACGGGTCAGGCGTTGGCGGCGGCGTCCACGGCCGTCAGCAGGTCGGGCAGGTCGTACCCGCCGTCGTGCCGGACGCCGTTGACGAACAGGGTGGGGGTGCCGTTCACCCCGCTGCGGATGCCACCGACGAAGTCCCGGCGCACCCGGTCTGCGTGCGTCCGGTTCTCCACCTCGGCGTTCAACTCGTCCGGCGGCAGGCCGACCTGCTCGACACCGAGCGAGAGGTGCACCGGGTCGAGCTGGTCCTGGTGCTCGTAGAGCCAGTCGTGCATCTCCCAGAACCGGCCGCGGACACCGGCGGCCTCGGCCGTCTCGGCGGCGCGTTCGGCGTACGGGTGCACGTTGGCGATCGGGAAGTAGCGGTAGACCAGCCGGACGGTGTCGGCCCGCTGCCGCAGCAACTCGTGCAGGTTCGGGTACGCGGCACCGCAGAACGGGCACTGGAAGTCGCCGTACTCGACGATGGTCACCGCCGCGTCGGCCGGTCCCCGGATGTGGTCCTCGGTGGTCACCGGGTCGCGAAGGCGGGCGGTGACCTGCAGTGGCGTGCTCATCCGGCCATCACCTTCCGATCGGCGGCGAGTTGGTCCAGCGCGTCGAAGATGCCGTCGGCGCCGGGGTTCACGTCGGGCGGTGACAGGTAGCTCCAGGTCACCGTCCCGGCCGGGTCGAGCACGACCAGCGCGCGGGCCGCCTCGCCCCGCTGCGGCAGGTATGCGCCGTAGCGGCGGGCCACCTCGCCCTTCGGCTCGAAGTCGGACAGCAGGGGGAACTCGATGCCCTTGCTCTCCGCGAACGCCCGGTGCGACCAGATGCTGTCCACCGACACGCCGAGCACCACCGCCTGGTACTGGGCGAAGACGGGTGCCGCCGACTGGTAGAGCGACATCTGGTCCCCGCAGACCGGGCTCCAGTCGGCGGGGTAGAAGGCGAGCACGACGGGCCGGCCACGGAACTGCTCAGGCCCGACGAGAGCCCCGTCCGGGGTGGCCGGCAATGTGAAACCAGGCGCGGTACGTCCCGGTTGGATCAGCCCGTTCGGATCACTCATGCCACCAGCCTGCTCCCGGGGCGGGTGAGGCGGGCTCACCCACCCCGGGTGGTTCGGCGCCCGCTCGGCGCTGGCGGGCTCAGCGCAGCACCGGGGCGACCGCGATGTGGTTCTGCACCTCCCGGATGCCCGGCGCGGACCACGCCACCTGCTCGACCTCGGCCCGTTCGGGCATCGAGTGCACCAACCCGGCGAGGATCGCCGTGTCACCGTGCACCCGGACGCTGATCCGTTCGGCCTCGGTCGCTCCGGCCCGGGCCAGCGCGTCGACGATCCGCTCGGCCAGGTTGTGGCCGTCCGGCGCGCTGGCCGGTCGGACGGTGATGCCGTTGCTGACCCCGCGGACGCCGGTCAGTCGGGCGACCGCGCGTTCGGCGGCTCGGCGCTGGTACTCCCACTCGACGTCGCCGTGCAACGTCACCCAGCCGGCCGAGACGGTCACCTGGAGTTTCTCGATGGGCACGAACGCGTCCCACTCCAGCCCGTGGCTGGCTGCGGCGGCCAGGTCGCTGTCGGCGCGCTCGGTGCTGTCGGTGAGCTGCACGGCCACGTCGTTGGCGACCGCCCGGACCGAGGTGACCCGGTGCGCGGCCCGTTCGGCGGCCCACTTCTTGGCGTAGCTGTCCACGCGGCCGGTCAGGGTGACGACGCCCTCGGCGACGGTCACGCCGATCTCGTGCGGCTGCACCCGCGGTTCCCAGGTCAGCTCGTCGAGGACGGCGGACTGGATGTCCTGATCGGTGCGGTTGATCTCCGCGATGGCCATCTGTCCTCCTCCGCTGTGGCGATGGCGGACCTGGCGCTGGTCGCGGCCGGAGGTCCGCCGTGCCGCCAGCCTGCCGCCGCCCGGGGTGAGCCGCCCTCGCCCGGACCGGGTGAGGGCGTGGCCCGACCTGGGCGGCCCGGCGTGGAGGCGAGGACCAACATCGATGATGGGAGCGCTTCCAAAGCGAGCGGCTTTCGGTTACGGTAATCGCGTTCCTCGATCGCGGGAGCCGTCGCGTCGGGTGATGGAGCCAGGGCAGCTCCGTCCGTCCCCGTCGTCGTGCTCGTCCCCCGGGCCACGGCGTCACCAGGCGATCGACCCCGTCCCCCGGGGCTCCATCGAGAGGAACCGCAGATGCGGAGAAGTCTCGCCGGCACCGTCGTGTCCGTGCTGGCCGCCGCCACCGCCGTCGTGGTGGTCCCGTTCACCGCCGCCGGGTCGTCCCCCGCCCCGGCCGCGGCGGAGGCGTACACCTGGCGGAACGTCCCGGTCGGCGGCGGCGGCTTCGTCCCCGGCATCGTCTTCAACCCCACCGAGAAGAACCTCATCTACGCGCGCACCGACATCGGCGGGGCGTACCGCTGGGAACAGGGCAGCCAGTCCTGGACGCCGCTGCTCGACTGGGTCGGCGCTGACCGGTGGGGCTACAACGGCGTGGTCAGCATCGCCACCGACCCGGTGCAGACCAACCGGGTGTACGCCGCGGTCGGCATGTACACCAACGGCTGGGACCCGAACAACGGCGCGATCCTGCGTTCGACCGACAAGGGCGCCAGCTGGCAGGCCACCGAGCTGCCGTTCAAGAACGGCGGGAACATGCCGGGCCGGGGAATGGGGGAGCGGCTCGCCGTCGACCCCAACCGGAACAGCATCGTGTACTACGGCGCAGAGGGCGGCAACGGGCTCTGGCGCAGCACCGACCACGGCGCGACCTGGGCCCGCGTCACCGCCTTCCCCAACGGCGGCAACTACCGGGCCGACCCCAGCGACCCGAACGGCTACAACGGGCAGAACCAGGGCCTGACCTGGGTCAGCTTCGACAAGAGCACCGGCACCGCCGGCTCCACCACGCAGACCATCTACGTGGGCGTGGCGGACAAGGACAACCCGGTCTACCGCAGCACCGACGGCGGCGTCACCTGGGCGCGCATCCCCGGTCAGCCCACCGGCTACCTCGCCCACAAGGGCGTCGTCGACCCGGTCGGCGGTCACCTCTACATCGCCACCAGCGACACCGGCGGCCCGTACGACGGCGGCAAGGGCGACGTCTGGAAGTTCACCAGGTCGACCGGGGCCTGGGCGCGGATCAGCCCGGTGCCGTCCACCAGTGCCGACGCCTACTTCGGCTACAGCGGGCTGACCATCGACCGGCAACGGCCGAACACCCTGGTGGTCGCCACCCAGGTGTCCTGGTGGCCGGACGCCATCTTCTTCCGCAGCACCGACGGCGGGGCGAGCTGGACGCGGATCTGGGAGTTCAGCAACTACCCGGAGAGGTCCCGCCGCTACACCATGGACATCAGCTCGGTGCCCTGGTTGACCTTCGGTGTCAACCCGGCGCCCCCTGAGGAAAGCCCCAAGCTCGGCTGGATGAACGAGTCGGTGGAGATCGACCCGCACGACTCCAACCGGATGATGTACGGCACCGGCGCCACCATCTACGGCACCACCGACCTGACCAAGTGGGACACCGGTGGTCAGTTCACGCTCCGGCCGATGGTCCGAGGGCTGGAGGAGACCGCCGTCCTCGACCTGGCCAGCCCGCCCAGCGGCGCACCGCTGATCAGCGCGCTCGGCGACGTCGGCGGGTTCCGACACACCGACCTGGACACCATCCCGTCGATGCTGTTCACCCAGCCGGTCTTCACGAGCACCACCAGCCTGGACTACGCGGAGAACAAGCCCGCGGTGCTGGTACGCGCCGGCAACTTCACCGACGCCGACCGGCCCAACGACAGTCACGTCGCCTTCTCCACCGACGGCGGCGCCACCTGGTTCCAGGGCACCGAACCGTCCGGGGTCAACCTGGGTGGCACGGTGGCCGCCGCCGCGGACGGCAGCCGGTTCGTCTGGGCACCCGGTGACGCCGGTCAACGCGTGGTCCACGCGGTCGGTTTCGGCAACTCCTGGGCGCCGTCGACCGGCATTCCGGCGAACGCGACGATCGAGTCCGACCGGGTCGACCCCGCCCGGTTCTACGGCTTCAGCGGCGGGCGCTTCTACCTCAGCACCGACGGCGGGGCCAGCTTCACCCCGACCGCGGCGACCGGTCTGCCCACCACCGACGTCCGGTTCAAGGCCCTGCCGGGGCGGGCCGGCGAGGTGTGGCTGGCCGGACCGGGTGGCCTGTGGCGCTCCACCGACGCGGGTGCGAGCTTCACCAGGCTGAGCGGCGTCAGCGCCAGCGGCAACGTCGGCTTCGGCAAGGCGGCACCCGGGCGGACCAACCCCGCAGTGTTCC
>NZ_JAGPXZ010000504.1:0-4617 GCF_018070305.1 Micromonospora sp. M51
CCGACACACCCGGCGGCCACCGACATCCGCCCCTTGGCGAGGGTGGCCAGGGCCAGCCGGAATCCACCGCCCTCGGCACCGAGCAGCGCCGTGTCGGGCACGCGCACCTCGTCGAAGCCCAGCTCGCCGGTGGCCTGGCCGCGCAGGCCGAGCTTGCCGTGGATCTCCCGTCGGGTCAGCCCCGGACTGCCGGTGGGCACCAGGAACGCGCTGATCCCCCGGTGCCCGGGGCCGCCGGTACGGGCGAAGACCAGCGCCACGTCGGCGGTGGTGCCGTTGGTGATGAACGTCTTCGTGCCGGAGATCAGCCAGTCGGTGCCGTCGCGGACCGCACGGGTGCGCAGTGCGGCCGCATCGGAGCCGCTGTCCGGCTCGGTCAGCGCGAAGCAGCCGAGCGCGGTGCCGGCGCAGAGCTTCGGCAGCCACTCGGCCCGCTGTTCCGCGCTGCCGTTGGCGGCGATCGACTTCGCGACCAGGCCGAGGGAGACCGAGACGATGCCGCGCACCGCCGAGTCGCCCCGGCCCAGCTCTTCCAGCACCAGGCAGTACGCGAGGTGGTCGCCGCCGGACCCGCCGTCGGTCTCGGCGATGGTCAGCCCCAGGAAGCCCAGGTCACCGAGCATGCCGACGATGGCGGGGTCGACCGATTCGCGACGATCCCAGGCGGCCGCGTGCGGCAGCAGCTCGCGGTCGGCGAACTCGGCGGCCAGCTGGCGGGCCGCCGCCTGCTCGGCGGAGAGGGTGAGGTCCATGACGATCAAACTAGCGGTGATAGTTTAACGCGTCCAGACCGGAGGGTCACCGGTCCGAGGCCAGACCGACGTGCCGTTCGGCGGTGAACGCGCGGGCCAGCTCGGTACGCGAACGGATGCCCAGCCGATGGAACACGTTGCGCAGGTGGTGGTCGACAGTACGGGTGGAGAGGAACATCCGGGCGGCGATCTCCCGGTTGGTGGCGCCCTCGGCGACCAGCTCGGCGATCCGCAGTTGCTGGCCGGTCAGCAATCGTGCCGCAGGCAGGTCCGGCGGACCGATCGACTCCCCCGCCGCCCGCAGCTCCGTGGTGGCCTGCTCGGCCCAGCACTCCACGCCGAGCAGGCTGAACATCTCGCGGGCCTGGTGCAGGTGTGTGCGCGCGTCGCGGGGGCGTCGGTTGCGGCGCAACTCCTGACCGAAGAGCAGTTCGGTGCGGGCCCGCTCGAACGTGCCGGCCTCTGTCGGGTGCAGCCGCAACGCCGCCTCGAAGTGTCGTTCCGCCTCGGCGCCACCCCGCGGAGCGAGCAGCGCGTGGCACCGCGCGGACAGGGCCCGGCGCAGCGGGCTCGCGGTGCTGCTGGCCCACCTGTCGAAGGCGGCGAGCGCGGCCGTCGCCGCCGGCCGGTGCGCCAGGTGCGCCGCCGCCTCCACCAGGTACGGGGTGGCCATCACCTGCACGAGGACCTGACCTCGACCGGTGCCGAGCCGGGCCAGCGACGCCAGCCGGTCCGCCGCCTCGGCGTGCCGGCCGTCGACCAGGTCGAGCACCGCCAGGGCCCACGCGGCGAGCGCGTGCGGACGGCTGCCCGGCGTCGGTGACTCGCCGATCTCCCGAATCCGCCGCAGGCTGGTGGCCCGGTCGGCCCGGATCGCGGCCAGCACGGCCAGCATGCCCAGATGGACGTTGGCGCAGTTGACCTGGCCGGTGGCCCGGGCGACGCGCAGCCCGTCGCGGGAGGTCTCCGCCGCCGCCTCGTGTCGACCCAGCCAGTATTCGGCGACCGCCCGCAGCTCCAACGCCCGCGACAGCATCGACAGCTCGCCCCGTTCCCGGGCCAGCTCGACAGCGCGCCCGGCGAGCCGGTGGGCCGCGCCGTCCACCGCCACCAGCAGCCCGGCCGCCGCGGCGCAGCTGAGCGCGGTGGGGGTCAGCGCCCAACCGGTCAGCCGGCCGCCCAGCACCACGGCGCGGCGCAGCGCGGGTCCGGCCCGCTCGTGGTCGCCCCGCAGGGTCGCCGCCACCCCGGCGACCAGACAGCCCATCACCTCCAGGGCCGGCGGGTCGTCCGGGCGCCGCAACGCCAGCGCCCGGCGGCCGACCTCGGCGTAGCGGTACTGGTCGCCGGAGAAGCAGACCGCCTCACCGGCCCGCACCAGCCCGGTCAGGGCCAGGGCACGGTCGGTGCCGTCCACGGCCGCCGCGGCGGCCAGCAGCGTGACCGACGCGCCCGACGCGGTGCCGCAGCGCAGCTCCAGCTCACCGCGGAGCAGGTCGGCACGCGCGCGGACGACCGGATCGGGGCAGACCGCGCGGAGGCGGTCGAGCAGCAGCCGGGCCGCGTCGGGTTGCCCACCGGCCCAGGCGTAGCGGGCGGCGGTCAACAGCCGGGCGGCGGTCAACTGGGGTTGATCGCTCAACTCGGCGGCCCACCGCAGGGCCACCGACGCGGTGGCCCAGCCATCGGATCCGCCGACCGCGGCCTGTTCCAACTCGGCGGCGAGGGCCGGATCGGCGCCCGCCGTCGCGGCGGCGAGGTGCATCGCCCGGCGCAGCCGCTGCCCCTGCGCGACCAGCACCTCGGCGAGCAGTCGGTGCGCCGCGCGGCGCTCCGCGAGCGGTGCGCTGGCCGCGATCATCATGCGCACCAGCGGCTGCGGAAAGGTGACACCACGTTGCTCGACGCGGACCAGGCCGGCGACCTCCGCCGGGGCGAGCGCCTCGACCTCGGCGCCGGCGGCTGCGGCGGCCCGGATCAGGGTGCCCGGTGCGCCGTCCTCGTCGAGCGCGGCGAGCAGCAGCACCCGTCGGGTCTCCGGTGGCAGCCGGTCCAGCCGGGCCCGGTACGCCCGACCGAGCGCCCCGTCCGCCGGTGGCGCGGCGGGCAGCGGCTCCTCCCCCCGCCACTGCCCCGCGCTGAGCCCCTCGGCGAGGTCCACCAGGGCCTGCGGGTTGCCGCCGCCGGTCGTGGCCAACGCGGCCAGCGCCGACGCGGCCGGCCGTTCGGGGAGCCGGTCGACGCCCGCGCGCTCGGCGAGCCGACGAAGCCGGTCGGTGAGGACGGCGCTGCTCTCGTGCTCGGTCAGCGCCCGCAGCCGGTGCGCCGGTATCCCGTCGAGGTTGGCGGTGACGTCAGCGGTGAGCAGGACGGCCAGCGGCAGGTGCCGCAGTCGGCGGGCGACGAACGCGAGCACCTGCGCGGTCTGCGGGTCGCCCCGGTCGACGTCGTCCATGGTGGCGAGCAACGGCCGCGTGTGGGCGGCGGCGGCGAGCAGCCCGAGCACCGCCATCGACAGCGTCAGTTGCCGGTCGGCCGGGCAGCTCTCCCCGGCCAGCGCGCGCCGCAGCAGTTGGCGCTGCTCGTCGGGCAGGTCGGCGGCATGGTGCAGCACCGGGTCGAACAACCGTTGCAGGCCGGCGTACGGCAGGGTGGCCTCCTCGGCGAGCCCACTGCCGACGAGCACGGTGCGGTCCTCGGCGTGCCGGTGGGCGTAGCCGATCAGCGCGGTCCGGCCCGATCCGGGCTCTCCGCGTAACAGCAGGGCACCGCCGGCGTTGGTCATGCCGTCGAGCAGGCTCCGGACAGCCCGGCACTCGTCGTCCCGGCCACGCAGCACGGTTAGTTGCACTCTTGATGCAGTAACCATGCCTGCCAGTGTTACCCATCGGAAACCGAATGGAAAGAGGGGGCGATATCGGGCCGGGCCGGAATCAGTCGGGCGTGACCTCGGCCAGCAGCGCGCCCACGGTCCGGGACATCACCGCGCGGGCCTGGTCCACGCCCAGACCAGGGCGTGCACCAACTGTTCCCGCCCCGGCCCGGCCTCGGCCAGCTCGACGGCGAACAGCTCCTCGACCTCGTCGCGGACCCGCTCGATGTGCTTGAGTTTGTTGCGGTGCAGCTGCTCGGAGACGGGCTCACGCATCTGGGCGGCCCGCGCCGACGGCGCGATGAGCTGGAGCAGCCGAGCCCGCTGGCGGCAGTACGCGTCGACCCGCTTCGCCAGCGGCAGCCCGGGTGAGATCGGCCGGTGTGCGGCGTCCTGCTGACGGAGCACCTCCGCGCCGCTGGCCTCGAAGAGCGTCTCCATGTCCTTGAAGTTGGTCCAGAGGGTGCGCAGCGAGATCCCGGCCCGCTCGGCGATGCGCTCGCCGGTCGGGCGGAGGTCACCCTCGGAGATGAGCGCGAGGTGCGCCTCGACGATGGCCGCGCGGGTGCGTTCGGCGCGGGCGGTGCGCCCGTCGACCCGGCCCACCACATCGACCCCGTCCATCCGCCCCCGCCCCCTCACCGCCATGGCGTCCCCCGACGCACCGCCGAGTCTAGACAGGGGCTGATCAGCGTTCCCGGACGCGCCACCGACGCCGTCATCCGGCCCGGCCGGTCAGCGAGACGCCGCCGTCGCACCGACCCACCCGCGCGCCCTCGGCGACGAGGCGTTGGGCGAGGGCCAGACCGGTCCCCCGACCGGCGCCGGTGACGATGGCGACCCGGTCCGCGAGGCGATCCGAATATGCATTCACGGTGCAGATAGTAGGAGCGTCAATCGGCATCGGTCAACGCCTCGGACGGTCGCGCCGGCAGACCGCGTCAGCAACACGCGCGCAGCCGTGCCCCCGCGCGGGGGCACGCGCACCCCCCC
>NZ_JAGPXZ010000505.1:0-4614 GCF_018070305.1 Micromonospora sp. M51
CTCAAGGACCGCGTCGCCGAGGTCACCGAGTTCGTCGACACGCTGCGCCGGGTCGCCGACGGCGGCACGGCCATCGACCCGGACGTGGTCCGGCAGCTTCTGCACCGCCCCCGCGATCCGCTCGCCGCGCTGTCCGCCCGGGAGCGCGAGGTGTTGGCGCTGCTCGCCGAGGGGCGCTCCAACGCGTCGATCGCCGGCCGCCTGCACGTCAGCGAGGCGGCGGTCGGCAAGCACGTCGGCAACATCCTGGTGAAGCTCGACCTGCCGCCCAGCGACGACACCAACCGCCGGGTGCTCGCGGTCCTCACCTACCTGCGCGCCGACGCCGCAAGCTGACCAGCGCCGGGCCGCGACCGGGCACGACCGCCCGGGGCGTAGATTCGATCAGCGGGGCCGCCGTCACCAGGGCACGGCCCGGGGAGACGGGGGCACGGCATGGCGAAGGCGCTGCGGGTTGGTCTGCTGGGGTACGGGCTGGCGGGCCGGGTGTTCCACGCGCCGCTGATCGCCGCGACCCCGGGCCTGCGGCTCGACGCCATCGTGACCCGTGATCCGCAGCGGCGCGAGCAGGCCCGACAGCACTTCCCGGACGCCCGCCTGGTCGACGACGCCGACGAGCTGTGGCGTACCCCTGCTGACCTGGACCTGGTCGTGGTGGCGACGCCGAACCGGCAGCACGTGCCGATGGCGCGCGCGGCGCTCGCCGCCGGCCTGCCAGTCGTCGTCGACAAGCCCCTCTCCCCGACCGCCGCGGAGGGCCGCACGCTGGTCGACGAGGCGACCGAGCGCGGGGTGCCGCTGACGGTCTTTCAGAACCGCCGCTGGGACGGCGACTTCCTGACCGTCCGCCACCTGGTCGAGCGGGGCGAGTTGGGGCGGGTGCTGCGCTTCGAGTCCCGGTTCGAGCGGTTCCGCCCGACCATCAAGCCGGGCTGGCGGGAGCTCGCCGGCCCGGAGGAGGCCGGTGGTGCCCTCTTCGACCTCGGCGCCCACCTCGTCGACCAGGCGGTGCAGCTGTTCGGCCGGGTCGACCGCGTCTACGCGGAGGTGGACCGTCGCCGCGCGGGCGCAGCCGTCGACGACGACGCCTTCGTGGCGTTGACCCACGCCAACGGGGTCCACTCGCACCTGTGGATGGGCGCGGTGACCGCTCAGCTCGGGCCGCGCCTGCGGGTGCTGGGCGATCGGGCCGGCTACACCAGCTACGGGCTGGACGTGCAGGAGGCGGCGCTGCACGACGGCGGCCGACCGGACCAGCCGGGCTGGGGCGAGGTCCCGCCGGAGCGCTACGGCCTGCTCGGTGTCGACGGTGACCTGCGGCCGGTGCCGACCGCGCCGGGCGCGTACCAGAGTTTCTACGCACAGGTGGCGGCCGCGTTGCGCGACGGCACACCGATGCCGGTGGACCCACGGGACTCGGTCCACACGGTCGAGCTGATCGAGCTGGCGCACCGGTCGGCGGCCGAGGGCGTGGTGCTGCCGGTCCCGACCGTCTGACCGGTTCGCACGTCCCGTCACCTGGGCTGCTGAGGCGTACGCGGAAAACCGGTGGAGCGGCGCCGCCGTGCGCCGTTACCGTGCTGCGCAACAGGTCGTCTAGGCAAGGACGTGCCGTTGTACACCCTGTGAGACCTCCCGAGAGCTGATCTGTCGCGCGTCGCGCCTGTGCGCCGCGCTCCTTTTTGCTGCGGACTTCTCACTGAAACCGGTGTACCTCTGTGCTCATCAATTGGGCCGTCGTGCCCACCTGCCTGCCCATCATTCGCCGCCGTTGCCACGGGTGCGCGTCCCAGCGCCTTCGGGCGAGCGGCAAGTTCCGGGTCAACGCCAACCACAAGCTCATCGATACCTGGCTGCTCGCGCTCTGTACCGAGTGCGGGGAGACGGCGAAGCTCACCGTCCTGGAGCGGATGACCGTGCGCACCATCCCACCCGAGATGCTGGACCGGCTCCATGCCAACGACCCCGGCCTGGCCGCCGAACTGCTCCAGGATCCGGACGTTCAGCACCGCAACCGGTTCACCCTGGACTGGACCGACGCCTGGCGTCTCGACACCGCCGGATCGGATCACCTGGACTGTGACGTGCTCGACGTCGCGGTCCGCAACGCGGCACGGATCCCGGTCCGGCCGACCCGGCTGATCGCCGACGGTTGCGGTCTGTCGAGGGGCGAGGTCAGCCGACTCATCACGGAGGGGAAGGTTGTTTCGGCGGCCCGGTTGAGCGGCAAGCTCTCCGGCGACTTCACCTTCACGCTGAAACGCTGACCCGTCCTCGGGGTCTGTCCGGCATGACGCCGGGCAGGCCCCTAGGGCCTGTTTCATAAGAACTGGCCGGCCTGCGGCGGGCCCGGACGACGACCGGCGGCGTTGCGGTTTCGTCCGGATACGAAACCGGTATCCGGACGAAACCGCGCCTTGCCGGATCGCCGCCCGGACTCCGCCTCGGCTCGACCGCCCTTATGAAACAGGCCCTAGTCGGCGTTGCTCTCCGAGGGGGCGTCGTCCGGTGCCCGGGCGTCGTCGTCGGTGAGCGCGTCGTCGGACGAGGTGGTGAGGTCGGCGAGCCGGCGCTCGGCCTCCCGGATCTCCTCGTCGAGCCTGCTGTTCTCCTCGTCGGGGCCCTGCGACATGGGCGACCTCCATCGGGCGCGACCGGCAGCCCTGCGAGTACCCGAACTGACGGCGGGGACACGAGGGCCCGCCCGCTCTTGAGGCGGCGTGGCCGGTGGGTGACCGCTGCGCGCTGTCGGCACCGACGTACCGAGCGCCGGGCCGGTCGGCGGGCGCGCCGGGCTGGAACCCGGGAGCGTTGCCGACCCGGCCCGGTGCCGGATCAGCGCTGCTTCAGCTCGCGCCAGGATGGGTGGGTGCCGCGCCAGGCGTCGGCGAGGATGGCCGCCGAGGCCCGGCTGGGGCACTGCTGCACCCGCTCACGACCCGACGCCCCACCGATCTGGGCGCGGACCTCCCAACCCTGCCCGTCAGTACGGATGTACACGTCCCGGCGCCCGCGCGGGGTCGTGTCTCCGTTCCACCAGTGCTCCTCCACCTTCATTCGCCGACCGTATAGCAATTCCCGCGCCGAGGGTACGGCGCAGGTATGACCGGACCGGGGCAAGGGTGACAATCCGGGCGCATTTCCGCCCAACCGTTGACGGTTCGAAACCATAACGGGCGGTTCTCCCGCTCCTGAGTTGCGCATCAGGAGAACCCCACCCTGCCCCGCCCCCGCAACTCCCACCACCCACCGCTGTTGATCAAGAACTTTTCGTCACCAATCGCGCCCTCGATGACGCAAACATCTTGATCAACAAGGGAGGGCAGGGGCAGCGGGTCAGGGGTGGGTTGTCAGGAGGTAGTCGTCGGCTTCGGGGCTCCAGCGGAGGTCCAGTACGCCGGCGGTGGCGGCGGCCTTGCAGAACTGCAGGAAGCTGCGGTAGCCGAGCTTCTTCTCGCTGAAGTCTGGGCGGGCCCGGCGTACCTGGTTCTTCAGCCCGGACAGCGCCACCGGGTTGCCGCCGCTGCCCAGGTCCGCCACGACGCCCCGGAGTAGGCCGAACGCCACCTCGCGGTCGCCGTGCTCGGGCAGCGACACCTCGGGGTCACCCTTGGCCGGCCCCTCGGCCAGCTCGATCACGTTGCGTTCGGCGAGGTGGCGCAGCAGCTCACCGAAGGTGCGGAAGCCGTAGTCGGACTCACTGAAGGTCGGGTCCTTGCGCAGCAGGGTGCGCTTGAGCCGGGACGCGGTGACCTCACCGTTGGCGCTGCCCTGCAGGCCGGCGACCGACTGGGCGACCTGTACGGCGAGCGCGTCCGCGTCCCGGTCGGGCTCCGCCTCCTGCGGTCGACGGTCCACCTCCTGCTCCGGCTCGGGCGGGCGCTGTTCCGCGCCGGCCTGCCGGGCGGCGGAACGCGCGCGCCCACCACGAGCCGGCGGGATGTCCACGCCCTCCAGCCGGTCGTAGTAGAGGAACTCGTCGCACGCCGGGGGCAGCAGCCCCGAGGTGGACCCCTCGACCCCGACGCCGATGACCCGCTTGTTCAGCTCCCGCAGCTTGTGCACCAGCGGGGTGAAGTCGCTGTCACCGCTACAGATCACGAAGGTGGAGATGTACTCGCGTTCGAACGCCAACTCGATCGCGTCGACGGCCATCTTGATGTCCGCGGCGTTCTTGCGGGAGGCGCCCATCCGTTGCGGGATCTCGATCAGCTCGACGTGGGAGCGGGTGAGCATCCGGCGGTCCTCGTCGAAGTAGGACCAGTCGGCGTACGCCCGGCGGACCACCACCCGGCCCCGTTCGGCCAACGCGTCGGCGATGGGCCGGAAGTCGAAGGCTACGCCGCCGCGATGGTCACGCGCGCCCAGCGCGAGGTTCTCGTAGTCGAGAAAGAGGGCGATCCGGTCTTCTTGATCCACGCGGATCAGCCTACGCCGGGCGCGAGCTGGTCGGGGCGGGCGACGCGCGACACCTCAACTCGACAACCGTCCATTTCTTGCGGCCTTATAGTCGTTTATTTTCGTTGTTCGATAGGTGTCTTGCAGTGCCATGTTCGGTGCTGCATCATGACGATCAATGTCGGGCGTCGGGGGCGCCGGGCGGACCTCCACCAC
>NZ_JAGPXZ010000506.1:0-4613 GCF_018070305.1 Micromonospora sp. M51
GTACCGCGCTGGCGGCGTCGGTGACCGCCCGCACCGCCGCCGGGGTGGTGATCACGGCGACGGGTTGGGTGCTGCCGGCGGGGAACGCCCTCGCCAGGGTCTGCGCCCCGGTCACCGCCTCCGGTTCGGCCCGGAACTGTTCGGTCTCGGACAGGCCGGGACGGATGCCGAGCCCACCCAGCGCCAGCGCGCCGAGCAGCACGGTGGCCAGGGTGGCGACCACCACCGGGCGGCGCTCCACGGCCGCGCCGAGCCGACCCCAGAGCCGACCCTCGCGCGCCGGGCCGCCGACGCGGGGGACGAACGGCCAGAACAGCCCGCGACCGAAGAGCACCAGCACGGCGGGGAGCACGAAGAGGGCCGAGAGCATGGCGAAGACCACACCGGTGGCGCAGGCCACCGCCAAGGCCCGGTTGGTCTCCTGTTCGCTGAGCAGCAGGGTGAGGACGCCGAGCACGACGGTGCCGCCGCTGGCGAGGATGGGCTCCGCGGTGCGGCGCAGCGCGGCGCGCATCGCCCTGAACCGGTCCTCCTCGCGGCGCAACTCCTCCCGGTAGCGGGCGATGAGCAGCAGCGCGTAGTCGGTGGCGGCGCCGAAGACCAGCACGCTGGCGATGCCGGTGACCTGACCCTGCTGGAGGTTGATGCCGACACCCGGCACGATGACGTCCACCGCGCGCAGGGTGAGCTGCTCGGTCGCGGCGACCACGACCAGCGGCACGATCCACAGGAACGGGCTGCGGTAGGTGATCAGCAGCAGCACCGCGACCACGGCGGCGGTCACCGCGAGCAGGGTGATGTCGGCGCCGTCGAACACCGAGGACAGGTCGGCGGTGAACGCCGGTGAACCGGTCACCTCGACGGTCAGCCCGTCGGGCAGGTTCGCCAGCGCGTCGCGTACCTGGTCGACCTGTTCGACGACCTCGTCCTGGCCGCCGGCGATGCTGAGCGGCACGGCGACCAGCGCCACGGTGCCGTCCGGGGAGACCTGCGGTGGGCTGATCTGCCCGCCCACCGCGAGGCGGCCCAGGTCGCCGGCGCGGGCGGTGACGGCGCCCCGGTCGGCCTCGGTCAGCGCGCCCCCGTCGTCGCGGCTGACCACCACGATGGCCGGCTGGACCTCGCTGGACGGGAGCTGGTCCTGCAGTCGCTCCACCTGGGTCGACTGCCACTGGGCGGAGAGGCCGCTGGCGGATACCGGCGCCGGGTTGTCCGGCTGGGGTAGCCCGAAGACGGCCGCGCCGACGACGATCGCGGCGGCCACGGTGAGCCAGGCGGCCAACCGGCCGCGGGCGACTCTGGTGAAGACGGACATCAGCTGACCCCAAATTATTTCGAGTGCCAAGTATCTTGATTATCGAGATTATCGGCGGCTGTTCTATGCTGCAACTCGAGAGACGACGACGGGGAGAAGCGGCACGCGGTGGCGACTCAGGGCATGTACCGGCGGCGCGAGACGCGCCGCGAACAGCTGGTCGCGGAAATCACCAACAACCTGCGGCGGTACGCGGTGGACGCCCAGCAGGTGAGCCACGCCTTCGCCAATCTGCACGGCCTCAACCCGACCGACCTGAACGCCCTGCTCGCGGTGATGGACGCGGAGCTGCTGGGTGACCCGATCACGCCCGGACGCCTCGGTGAGCAGCTCAACCTCTCCTCCGGCTCGGTGACCGCCCTGATCGACCGGCTGGAGCGGGCCGGCCACATCCGCCGCGACCGCGACACCGTCGACCGGCGCAAGGTCCTGCTGCACTACGCCCACCAGGGCATGACCCTGGCCAGGGAGTTCTTCCGGCCGCTGGGCGAGCGCACCGACACGGTGATGGACCGCTTCAGCGAGGACGAGCTGGCGGTGGTGCACCGCTTCATGGCGGAGATGAGCGAGTCCCTGCGGACGCACCGCGACGCGGTGCGCGCCGCCCGGCCCGAGTCGCCCCGCCGCCCGACGGGCTGACCGTGCCGGACCGGCTCGTCACCCGCCTCGCCAGCGCCGCGCTGCGGCTGCCACCGACCCGCCCCGGCCCGGTGCGGGTCACCCGTGACCTGCCGGTGCGCACCCGCGACGGCGTGGTGCTGCGCACCGACCACTACGCCCCGGGCCACCACGGCGCGCCGACCGTGCTGATCCGCACCCCCTACGGGCGGGGCGGACCGCTGCGGCTGCTCGGTCGGCTGCTCGCCGCACGGGGCCGACACGCGGTGATCCAGTCGTGCCGGGGCACCGGCGGGTCCGGTGGCACGTTCGCCCCACTGGTGCACGAGCGCGACGACGGCGCGGACACCCTGGACTGGCTGCGTCGCCAACCCTGGTGGTCCGGTCACCTCGGCATGTTCGGGGTCAGCTACCAGGGCTTCGCGCAGTGGGCGCTGGCCGCCGACGCCGGCGAGGAACTGCGCGCGATGGTCGCGGTGGTGACCGCCTCGGCCACCCGGGACTCGACGTACGCGGGGGAGTCCTTCGCCCTGGACACCGTGCTGACCTGGGCGGAGCTGCTGCACGCGCAGACCGTGCCGTGGCTGGCCCGGCAGTGGGAGCTCAAACGCGGGCAGCCCCGGCTGGCCGCCGCGCTGGCGCACCTCCCCCTGGCCGACGCCGACCGGGTGGCCACCGGGGTGAGAATTCCGTTCTTCCAGGAGTGGCTGCGCCACCACACCCCGCAGGCCGCGTACTGGCGGACCCGGGTCTTCGCCGACCAGGTCGCGAAGGTGCGGGCGCCGGTGGTGATGGTCACCGGCTGGCACGACATCTTCCTGCCCGCCCAGCTCGACGACCACGCTGTACTGCGCGCCGCCGGCACACCGTCGCGCCTGGTGATCGGCCCGTGGACGCACGGCAGCCCCGGACTGTTCGTGGCCGCGCTGCGCGAGGGGTTGGCGTGGCTCGACGAGCACCTGCCGCAAACGCCTCGACCGGGCGGACGGGCGCGGCCCGAGGTGGCGCCCGTCCGGCTGTACGTCAGCGGCGCCGGCGGCGGGTGGCGGGACCTGCCGGACTGGCCACCACCGGCGGTCGAGACCGCCTGGCACCTGCAACCTGACGGCGAGCTGGCGGCGCGCCCAGCGGTCGCGTCGACGCCGGACCGGTTCCGCTACGACCCCGCCGACCCCACCCCGTCGCTGGGCGGGCCACTGCTCGTCGCCCAGCGGGCCGGCCCGGTGGACAACCGGCCCGTCGAGGCCCGCCCCGACGTGCTCACCTACACCAGCGCCCCGCTGACCGACCCGGTCGAGGTGATCGGCCCGGTCCGCGCTGAGATCCACGTCCACAGCGACCTGCCCTACCTGGACGTCTTCGTTCGGCTGTGCGACGTGGACCGCAAGGGTCGTTCGTGGAACGTGTGCGACGGTCTGGTGCGGGTCACCCCCGAGCGCTTCCCGGCCGATTCCACCGGGGCGCTGCGGGTTCCGGTGCCGCTGTGGCCGACCGCGTACCGGTTCGCCGCCGGGCACCGACTGCGGGTGCAGGTCTCCGGTGGCGCCCATCCACGGTGGGCCCGCAACCCCGGGACCGGGGAATCCCTCGGCGCGGCGGTGACGCTGCGTGCCGGCTGGCGGCAGATTCTGCACGACCCGGATCACCCCTCGGCGGTGTTGCTGCCGATCGTCCACTCTGCTCCACCGCAACCTCCAATCTGAACAGACCCTCTCTGAGCTGGTCGTTTGCCGAAAACGCGGGCTATGGTGGAGTCAACGCCCGGCGCCGTGCACCAGTAGGCCGGGCTCGCTCGAAGCCCAGCACCGCGTACGCGGTGTGACGTCGTGCCCGGTCCTCGCCTCTCGAAAGGGGGACCTCATGACTCGGGCCCCGGCTAACCTTCTGGCCGTCCGAAGCCTGCTTCTCACTCACCTCGACAACGCCCCCGGGCCAGACGATCTGGAACCGGGTGAGGTCGGCATCGTCGGCGACTCGGCCCACCGGGGCGGCTACCACTGCGGATCGGACCGGGTGGTCGTCAACGACTACTCGGTGGTCGAGTCACCCCGTGACCGGGCCGGGCTGACCCTCGACGCGGCGGCGCTGGACGTCGGCCAGTTCGACGTCCGCTCCGGCGGTCGGACGAACACCCTGGCCAGCTTCTCGGTCTGGTGCGTCGCGCAGTGCGCCGCGAACGCCGCCGACACCCGGGACATCCGGGAGATCATCTACAGCCCCGACGGCAGCACGGTGAAGCGGTGGGACCGCCTCGGCAAGCGCACCAGCGGCGACAGCTCGCACCGCTGGCACACCCACTTCAGCTTCTTCCGCGACGCCATCAAGGCGGGCCGCGACCAGCGGCCCCTGTTCCGCCGCTACCTCAGCTCCATCGGACTCCTGGAGGACGACATGACCCCCGAAGAACACAACTGGCTGGCCACCGTCCACAAGAACCTCACAGTGCTGGACGGCCGCAACCCGGTCGGGCAGATCTACACCCGGATGGCGCTGGGTGAGGATGCCACCGTCCCGAACTTCACCTCGGCGCACCCCACGCTGCGGTCGATCGGCGCCCAGCTCAGCGCGTTGCAGACGGCGCTGACCGCGCTGTCCAACCGGGACTTCACCGACGAGCCGGCGATCGTGGCGGGTGTGCTGGCCTCGCTGACGCCGGAGAAGATCGCCGCGGCCATCCCAC
>NZ_JAGPXZ010000507.1:0-4607 GCF_018070305.1 Micromonospora sp. M51
GTACCGTCTTCGGCCGCCAGGTCTACGCGATCGGCGGCAACCTGTCGGCGGCGGCGCTGTCCGGGGTGAAGGTCCGCACCGTCAACTTCTGGATGTTCGTCAACATGGGCTTCCTGGCGGCGGTGGCCGGCGTCATCTACTCGTCGCGGTCCAACGGGGCCCAGCCCGCCGCTGGCAACATGTTCGAGCTGGACGCGATCGCCGCGGCCTTCATCGGCGGCGCGGCGGTCACCGGCGGCGTGGGCACCGTGGTGGGCGCGATGGTCGGTGGTCTGATCATGGCGGTGATGAGCAACGGCATGCAGCTCATGGGCATCGACCAGTCGACCCAGTCCGTGGTGAAGGGCCTCGTCCTGCTCGTCGCGGTCGCCTTCGACGTCTACAACAAGCGTCGCGCCGGCACGTCCCGCTGACGCCCTGACGTACGCCCGTGTGCCCCTGCCCGCGTTCCGGGCGGGGGCACACGTCGTTCGGTCGCGTGCCGTCGGGACTTGACCGGGTCGGCCCTGGCAGCCGATCGCGGCGCCGGACGTGGCGATTTTCGTAGATCTTGGACAGTTTCCGTTCCGGGTGAACGGAAACTGTCCAAGATCTCGCCGTGGAACCGCGCGGGTCGCCGCGATCGAGCGGGCTCCGTCAGCCAGGGGGAGCGAGGGTCCCGCTGCGCCGCTGACGGCGCGGCGGGACCGCGCGGTCAGTGGCAGGAGGTGGTGCCGGTGTCCGTGTAGGTCTGGCCGGCCACCGGGACGAACTGCCAGTCGTAGCTGTTGGAGTGCAGGGTGAACTTCAGCAGGCCCCACGCCGAGCTGTTACGTGCCTCGCTGTTGGGCTGGATGGTGCCGAAGCCGTAGTGGCCGGCACCGCCCATCCCGGCGACGAAGCTGCGCAGCCCCCGACTCGAGTCGGCGGCACCGGCCGGGTTCATCGGGGCGAACCGCTCGTACACGTGGTTGTGCCCCCACACCACGACGTCGGCGTTGTAGTCGTAGAGGGCCTGGTACAGCGGACGCGTCGACGTCGACGGCGCGTGGTTGGAGCTGGACGTGAACAGTGGGTGGTGCCAGTACGCGAGCGTGCACGGCTTGCCGCTGGCGGCCAGGTCCGCACGCAACCACTGCTCCTGCGCCGAGCCGGCCGACATGCTGATGTTCGAGTTCAGCGACACGATGTGCCAGTTGCCGAGGTCGTACGAGTAGTAGCCGCGACCGCTCGGGCCGGCGGACGTACCGAAGTAGTTGTAGTAGCCGGTCGCGCCCGACGTGTTGTAGTCGTGGTTGCCCGGCGACGGGCGGGTACGGGACTTGTGCCGACCCCAGGTGGGCTCGTAGTAGCTGTTGAACTGCGACGCCGTCCCACTGTCGTAGACGTTGTCGCCGGTGGTGAAGACAGTGCCCGGGATGGTGTCGAGCAGCGCCGCCGTGGCACTGTCGCCGGAGCCCGAGTCGGCGATGTCGCCGGCGCCGACGAAGACCGGGTCGCCCGACGGGGGCGGCGTGGTGGTCCCGGTGCTGACCACCAGCTGCGGGGCGTCAGCGCCGCTCTCGCGGGTGTCGTAGTAGGCGCCGTCGCCGCTGGTCGAGGTGGCGCCGAAGCTGTACGTGCCGTTGCCGGTGACCGCGGCCGTGACATCGACCTCGTACCAGGTGTTGCCGCTGACCGCGCCGATCGTGCCGAGCGTGGCCCCGTCGATGGCCGGCTGGTTGTTCCAGGTGGTGCCGGTCTCCGACCAGGTGGTGTTGGACATCCGGCGGAACGTGCCGCCGGCGTCGCTGCCGCTGTTACCGCTGATCGTGCGCAGTCGCAGCTTGGCGGCGGTCACCGTGCCGCTGACACCGCTCACGGTGAAGCGCAGGAACGAGCGCCGCACCGGTGAGTTGTCCACCACGACCTGCGTGGACGTGCCGTAGTTGGTGGTGGCCGTGTCGCTCTGGACGTAGGTGTCGGCGACCGGCGTGAAGGTCACGCTCGCCGCCGACGCCGCGCCAGCGCCGGTCACGACGACGGCGGCGGTCGCGGCGACGATCACCGTGACCAGCCCCAGCGTCACCGACGGACGGGGGAATCGAATGTCCATCCAGGACTCCTTACCTCGTGGGAAGAGCGCAAGGAATGTAGGAAGGTCGATGAGCCGGCGGGCGACGGGCGGATGAACACTGCGTCCCGGCAGACGAACACCTCGTTGTTGGAAAGCCGTTCACCCGGCCCTCGCCCGGATGCCACCGACGGTCCGTTGTGTCCACCGCGGCGAGTACGGACGATGGCTGCCCGTCAGCCGTCGATCCGAGGAGATGCGCGTGTACCTGTCGACCGTCTCCCGACCCGTCGCCGACCCGCCCGGACCGGGGCCCCGACGTGGCCGGTTCGCGATGGTCAGCGGCAACGTCATCGCGCTCGGCACGGTCAGCCTGATCACCGACGTGTCGGCCGAGATGGTGGCCGCAGTCCTGCCCCTCTACCTGGTGCTGGGCCTGAACCTCAGCCCGGTGGCCTTCGGCGTGCTGGACGGCGTCCACGCCGGCGCCACCGCGCTGTTGCGGGTCGTCGGCGGTTTCGCCGCCGACCGGTTCCGGCGGCGCAAACTGATCGCCGGCCTCGGGTACGCGCTCTCGGCGGTGGCGAAACTCGGACTGCTGCTCGCCGGCCGGTCGATCCCGGCGATCGGTGCCGTCATCGCCGTCGACCGGCTCGGCAAGGGGGTGCGCAGCGCGCCACGCGATGCTCTGATCACCCTCTCCACCCCGCCCGAGGCGCTGGGTCGGGCATTCGGGGTGCACCGGGCGATGGACAGCTTCGGCGCGTTCCTCGGGCCGCTCGCCGCGTTCGCGGTCCTGCTGGTCGTCGGGCAGTCGTACGACGCGGTCTTCGTCACCAGCTTCTGCATCGCGGCACTGGCCGTCGTGGTGCTGGTGCTCTTCGTCCGGGAACGGCCCACCGGCCCGGCAGCCGACGGCCCGGCAGCCGACGGCCCGGCGGCGGACGGGCCGGACGACCCGAAGGTGTCCGTCCGCGAGGCGGTCGGCCTGCTGCGCGGCGGGCCTGCCCGCCGGCTGGTGCTGGCCGCCGCGATGCTCGGCCTGGCCACCATCGGCGACGGCTTCGTCTACCTGCTGCTGCAACGCCGGATGGACCTCGGCCTGCGCTGGTTCCCGCTGCTCGCGGTGGGAACCAGCCTGGCCTACCTGCTGCTCGCCGCCCCGCTCGGCGCGCTCGCCGACCGGATCGGTCGCCTGCCCGTGGTGATCGGCGGCTACACCGCCCTCGGTGCGACGTACCTGCTGCTGGCCGGCCCGGTCGACGGCTGGCCACTGATCGCTCTGGCGCTGACGCTGTACGGCGCCTTCTACGCGGCCACCGACGGTGTGCTCATCGCGCTCGCCGGGCCCGTGCTGCCGGCGCGACTGCGGACCACCGGAATCGCGCTGGTGCAGACCGGGCAGGCCCTGGCGTACCTCGTCTCCTCAGTGCTGTTCGGTCTGGCCTGGCAGGCGTGGGGACCGGAGCACGCGGTCCGCGCGGCGGCGGTGGCCGTCGCCGGCGTCCTGGTCGGCACGCTGCTCCTGCTGACCTCCCCGTCCCGACCCACCACCCGGAAGGTGCTCCGATGACCGCGATGTCGACCCGAGCGAAACTCGGCGTGGTGGTCGCCTCGGCCGTGCTGCTGGGCACGGTGGCGGCCGGCTACGCCGCCACGGCCGCGCAGGCTCCCCGGACACCGCCGCCCGTCGGCGGCGAGCAGGCGGTCAGCCTGGCACCCGGGCCGCGTCTGCTGGCGATCACCGACCGGCACGTCTCCACCGTCGCCGCGACCGACCCCGCCGGGCCGCGCACGGTCGGCGGTCTGGAATGCCTGCGGGTCTACGCCGCGGCCGGCACCGGGGTCTGCCTGAAGCCGGAGACCGCGTGGTCGTACCAGGTTGTCGTGCTCGACGCGGAGCTGCGCCAGACCCGGGCGGTCGGTGTGCCCGGTCTGCCGAACCGGGCCCGGGTCTCGGCCTCCGGCCGGATGGTCTCCTGGACCACGTTCGTCGGCGGTGACTCGTACACCTCCAGTGGCTTCTCCACCCGCACCGGGATCCTCGACACCGTCACCGGTGCCATTGTGGCGTCGCTCGAAGACTTCGCGATCACGATGGACGGCCGCCGCCACCGCAACCCGGACGTCAACTACTGGGGCGTCACCTTCACCGCCGACGACAACCGCTTCTACGCGACCATGTCCACCGGGGGTCGGCGGTACCTCGTCCGGGGTGACGTCGCCGCCCGCACCGTCGAGACGCTCAAGGAGAACGTCGAGTGCCCGTCGCTGTCACCGGACGGCACCCGGCTCGCGTTCAAGGAGGCGATCCACGCCGACCCGGCGAAGGGCTGGCGGTTGTCGGTCCTCGACCTGTCGAGCATGCGGGTCACCGCGACCGCGGAGACCCGCAGCGTCGATGACCAGGCGGCCTGGCTGGACAGCGGACAGCTTGCCTACACGCTGCGTCGGGACGACGGCCAACCCGACGTGTGGAGCGTCCCGGCGGACGGATCGGGTACACCGGCGCTGACGATCCCCGGCGCCGAGTCGCCGTCACCGCTCACCTGACCGCGACCGCGGACAACACGGC
>NZ_JAGPXZ010000508.1:0-4589 GCF_018070305.1 Micromonospora sp. M51
GTACCCCGCCACGATGCCTCGTCGAAGGCGAAACCCAGCGCCTGGTCGGACCGGGGCGAGCCGTCCACCCCGACCAGGACCGGCCCGTCGGCGCGGGCCTCACCCTTGACGACGAGCACCGGGCAGTCGGCGTGGGCGGAGACCTGCACCGCGACCGAACCCATCAGCAGTCCGCCGAAGCCGCCCAGGCCCCGGCTTCCGAGCACCAGCAGCGCCGCGTCCCGGGCCTCGGCCAGAAGCACCGGCGTGGCCGCGCCGTCGACCACCGCGCCGGTGACGGCGACGTCCGGCGGGCCCATGCCGGCCGCGGGCCCCGCCTCGGCGCCCACCGGCGCGGGGTGGTGGCGAAGCCCGGCGTGCGGGGGAGCGCCCGGCGCCGGCGCGAGCGACACGTCGTAGAGCGGCCAGATGAACGCGTGCACCACCCGCAGCGGGCGGCCTCGCGTCCCGGCTTCCCGGGCGGCGGCCCGCACCGCCTCCAGCGCGGATGTCGAACCGTCCACGGCCACCACCACGGGGGCACCGGATCTGCTGGTCATCACGTCCTCCTTCGTTTCGTCCTTCTTCATCCTCGTCGCGCGCCGGCCCGACGATCAGGGGCGGACGGTAAGGGGGCGGGGGCCGTTGGTCCCGTCATCGCCCCGGTCGGCGTCGGTGGCCGACGATCGGGTCAGCCGCAGCACCAGCCCCGGCAGTACGCTGACCGCCGCGCAGGCCAGCAGCACGCTCGGTGCCAGCGCTTCGGTGCCGAGCAGGTCCCGCAGCGGAGCGAGCAGCACCCCACCGACCTGCAGCAGCGCCGACACCGCGACCGCGACGAGCAGGCCGGGGTTCCCGCTTCGGGTGCCCGCCGGCCGGGGTGCCCGGACGGCCAGCGCCACACCGAGTTGGGCGAGCCCGAGCACCACGAAGACCACCGACTGCCAGGGCAGCTCCCGCTGGGCGGCGAACACCCCGGCGCCGAGCACGACGGCGGCGATCAGCGCGCCGGTGAGCAGGACGTCGCGACCGAGCCCGGCGCCGAGCACCGATTCCTGCGGTGAGCGTGGTGCTCGGCGTAGCGTCCCGGGTTCGGCCGGCTCCGCGCCGAGTGCCACCCCGGGGACCCCGTGGGTCAGCAGGTTGATCCAGAGGATCTGGGCGGGCAGCAGCGGTACGGGCAGACCGAACAGCGGACCGATCAGCATCACCAGGATCTCCGCCACCCCACCGGAGAGGGCGTACCGCAGGAACCTGCGGATGTTGTCGTAGATGCGCCGGCCCTCGCCGATCGCGTTGGCCACTGTGCTCAGTTCGTCGTCGACGAGCACCAGGTCGGCCGCCTGCCGGGCGACCTCGGTGCCGCCTCCCATGGCCACCCCGATGTCGGCGCGGCGCAGCGCTGGCGCGTCGTTGACCCCGTCGCCGGTCATCGCCACCACCTCGCCGCGGGCCTGCAGACCGGCGATGATGTCGAGCTTCTGCTCCGGCTGGGTCCGGGCGAAGATCCGGGTGTCCGGGTGCGCCGCCTGGTCGTCGTCGCCGTTGGCGAGGGGGTCGCCGGCGCGCCAGAGGCCGAGACGACCACCGATCGCGGTGGCCGTGGCCGGGTGGTCTCCGGTGATCAGCAGCAGCCGTACCCCGGCGGTGTCGAAGCTGTCCGCGACCCGCGCGGCGCCCTCGCGCAGCGGGTCGCCCACGGCGACCAGTCCCACCGGCCGCAACCCGGTGGGGGAGGCGGGGTCGGGCACGGTCTCCACCAGTGCGGCGGCGACGGCGAGCACCCGCAACCCTTCGGTGGCCAACCGGTGGGCGGTGCTGGTCAGTTCGGCGATCTCCTCGTCGGTGGCGTCGAGCAGCGGTGCGCCGAGGACACTCTCCGGGGCGCCCTTGCAGACCACCAGGTAGCGCTGGTCGCAGGAGCGGTGCACGGTGACCATCCGGCGTTGCGCCTGGTCGAAGGGGTGCTCGGCGACCCGGGGCCACGCCGTGCGGGTGGCCTGCGGGTCGAGGCCACAGCGGGCGGCGAAGGCGACGAGCGCCGCTTCGAGCGGGTCACCCACCGCGCCCCACTCGGGTCGCTCGTCGTCCGGCGGCGACAGCGCGGCGTCGTTGCAGAGCAGCCCGGCCCGCGCGAGGTGGCGCAGCCTGTCCGGTACGGCCACCGCCTGCCCGTCCCGGTGCACGGTGCCGGTCGGGGCGTACCCGCTGCCGGTGACCCCGTACCGGGCGCCGTCGCCGGTGACCGCCTGCTGCACCGCCATCCGCCCCTCGGTGAGGGTGCCGGTCTTGTCGGAGGCGATCACCGTGACCGAGCCGAGAGTCTCGACCGCGTGCAGTTGACGGGGGATGGCGTGTGCGGCAGCCATCCGACGTGCGCCCAGGGCCAGGGCCAGCGTCACCACCGCCGGGAGCGACTCGGGCACCGCGGCGACCACCAGGCTCACCGCTGTGATCGCCATGTCGACAACGGGCCGGCCGCCGACCACCCCGATGGCGAAGACCAACCCGGACACTGCCACCGCGACCAGGCCGAGCACCCGACCCAGGGCGGAGAGTCGGCGTTGCAGCGGAGTGCCGGTCGGCCGGGTGCCCGCGACCAGGGCGCTGATCCGACCGAGGGCGCTCGCCGCTCCCGTGCGCAGCACGGTGCCGGTCGCCCGGCCGATGGTGACGACCGTCCCGGCCAGCGCCTCCTCACCGGCGACACGTCCGACCGTCACCGACTCGCCGGTCAGTGCGGACTCGTCCAGGTGCAGCCGGCTCGCCTCGATCAGGGACAGGTCGGCCGGGACGACGTCGCCCGCCTCGACCCGGACCAGATCACCGCGCACGATGTCGGCGGCGGGCACCACCAGTTCCCGGCCGTCGCGGACCACCCGTGCGGTGGGCGCGGCGAGTTGGTCCAGCGCGGCGATGGCGCGGTCGGCGCGTACCTCCTGCACCACGCCGATCACGGTGTTCACCAGGACGACCAGGAAGATCACCGCGGTGTCCGGGTAGTCGCCGAGCGCCGCGGTGACGGCCGCCGCGGCGAGCAGCAACGCCACCAACGGGTCGGTGAGCTGGTGCAGGACCCGTGCGGTCACCGGCTGGCGCGGTGGCGCAGCGACGGTGTTGGGGCCGGTGGCGCGCAGACGGGCGGCTGCCTCGGCCGCGTCGAGCCCCACCGACACGTCCCGGTCAACGGGGTCCACCAGGATCCCGTCCCGTCCGCCGATCGTCGTCACCAGTGACCTCCCCGTCGCTCGCGGCGGGCCACGGGCCGCCGTCGGGTCCCACCATGGCGCTGCCCGACCACCCCCGGGCAGAGGCGTTTGCACCTGTGGCGCCCGGGACCAAAGACCCGTCCGCGACACCCTCCCTTGTGTGGAAGTACGTATGTACGTAGTATCGACGTATGAGCACCGTGGAAGAGCGACTCTCCGCGCTGGAGGCACAGGTCGCCGCCCTGACCGAGCACGTGACGTCGGCCCCCGCGCCGTCCGACGCGCCGCCCACGCCGGAGGGCACGTTCTGGGCCCTCGACGGCCTCAAGCAGCGCCTGCCGGCCGACGGCACCGGCGCCGTGCTCTACACCGGCACGGTTCGCGTCGCGGACCAGCACTACGACGGGCAGTACGGGCGCACCGTCGACGACCGGCTCGCCGCCGACAGGACGGAACTGGCCGGCGCCCTCTCCGCGCAGGCGCACACGGTGCGGCTGCGGCTGCTACGGGAGGTCCTCGGTGGACGGCAGGGCACCGGCGAGCTGGCCGAGATCGAGGACCTGGGCACCACCGGTCAGCTGCACCACCACCTGCGCCAGCTCACCGCAGCCGGTTGGCTGCGCAGCGTCGGCCGGGGCCGCTACGCCGTGCCCGCCGAACGCGTGGTGCCACTGCTGGCCATCCTCGCCGCCGCCGCCGGCCGCTGACGCCGGCCCGGTCGCCGCACCGATCGTCGCGCCACCGACCCGCACAGCCCGCTCGACCGAAGGACCCCCATGCGGAGAACAGTCGTCATCGCCCTCGTCGTCGCGCTCGCCGCCAGCCTCGTCGGGGCGGCGCTGATGCCCCGCGTTCCCCGCCTCGGCGCGCAGGTCACCGGTGACGACGACCTCGCCCGCCTCGCCCGGATGGCAGTGCCCGACCCGAAGGGGCACCGCGGGCTCGCCGTCGCCCTGGTCGAGAACGGCCGGATCCGCACCGCCGGCCTGGGCGACCGGGACGCCGACGGCCAACCCGTCGAGGCCGGCACCGCGTGCGAGAGCGGCGCGGTCACCAAGGTCCTCACCGGCATGCTCCTGGCCGACCAGGCCGCCGCCGGCGTCGTCCACCCCGACGACCGGCTCGGCGCCACCTGGCCCGCCCTCACCGGACCCGCCCGCGCCGTGACGCTCGCCGAGCTGGCCAGCCACCGCGCCGGCCTGCCCCGGCTCGCCCCCGGCTCCGTGCTGGGCTGGGCGCGCATCCTCTGGTCCAACGTCTCCGGCGGCAACCCCTACGCCGGGCAGGACATCGACACCATCCGGAACGCCGCCGACCGGGTCAGCCCCGACGCCGACGAGCGCGGCGAGGTCCACTACTCCAACCTCGGGCCGTCCCTGCTCGGCCACGCCCTCGCCGCGC
>NZ_JAGPXZ010000509.1:0-4584 GCF_018070305.1 Micromonospora sp. M51
ACTGTCGTGCTGGAGGTGCCGGAAGCGGCCGACGTGTTGCCGCTGGTCGCGCCGCCCGGCGTCGAGGTCCGCTGGCTACCTCGGGGCACCGGCGGGTACGGCAGCCGGCTGGTGCCCGCCGTCACCGCCGCGGCCGGGGAGCTGCTGGCCAGCGAGGCGTCGAGGGCCGCCCAGCCCGTGCCGGACGTGGACGTGGACACGGAGATCCTGTGGGAGGTGCCGGAGGAGGTGCCCCCGGTGCCGCTGTACGCGTGGCTGGCCGGGGAGGCCGGCGTCATCCGTACCCTGCGCCGGCACCTGGTCGCCGAGCGGGGGCTGGACCGGCGGGCGGTGGCCTTCATGGGCTACTGGCGTCTCGGCCAGGCCGACGTCAGCTGACCGCGCCGCGCACCGGCCGGGCAGGCGCGAGGTGCGTCGGAGGCCGTGAGGCGCGTACCGTTTCGGGTCGGACTTGGGGCGGGCCGGCTGGAGCCGGCCCGGGATACGGGACGAGACAACGACGCATGACGGTGGACAACATTACCGAAAACGGTCAGCACGGTATTGACCGGAGCCGGCTGGAGGCCTGCCTCAGCGTCTTCGATGAGTTGGAGGCACTTCCCTCCGACCATCCCGACGTGGTGCGGGTGCAGCGGGCCACCGCCCGGCTCTACAAGGTGATCAAGCAGCGGCGGCGGGAGGAGCGGCGCGACGCCATCCTCGCCGCCGACCGGGCGGTGACGGAGGCCACCGCCACCGGCGCTCCCGGGCGGATCGACGACGAGACGCAGGGCATTCCGTTGGCGTCCTCGGTGGCGGGCGAGACGGCGGGCTTCCTGCACAACCCGCGCGGGTGCTACGTCTGCAAACAGCGCTACCGCCAGGTGGACGCGTTCTACCACCAGCTCTGCCCGTCCTGCGCCGCGCTCAACCGGGAGCGCCGCGACGCCCGTACCGACCTGACCGGCCGGCGCGCGCTGCTCACCGGCGGACGCGCCAAGATCGGCATGTACATCGCGCTGCGGCTGCTGCGCGACGGCGCGCACACGACGGTGACGACCCGGTTCCCGCACGACGCGGTCCGCCGCTTCACCGCGATGCCGGACAGCGGGGACTGGCTGCACCGGCTGCGCATCGTCGGGATCGACCTGCGTGACCCCGCCCAGGTGATCGCCCTCGCCGACGACGTCAGCAGCCAGGGCCCTCTCGACATCCTGATCAACAACGCGGCGCAGACCGTCCGCCGGTCCCCCGGGGCGTACGCGCAGCTGATCGCCGCGGAGGCGGCGGCCCTGCCGGACGGTCCGCTGCCGGAGCTGATCACGTTCGCCAAGCCGGACGGCCCGGGCGGCCCGGTGGGCAGCCTGACCGCCGGGCCCCAGTCGACAGCGCTCACCCCGCACGCGTTGACCGCGCTGGCACTGACCAGCGGCTCGGCCTCACCGGACCGGATCGCGGCGTCCACCGCCATCGACGCCGGCGGGCTGGTGCCCGACCTCGACTCGGTCAACAGCTGGGTCCAGCGCGTGCAGGAGGTCGATCCGGTCGAGCTGCTCGAGGTGCAGCTGTGCAACGTCACCGCGCCGTTCGTGCTGGTCAGCCGGCTGCGCCCGGCGATGGCCGCCGCGTCGGCCCGGCGCAAGTACGTGGTGAACGTGTCGGCCATGGAGGGCCAGTTCGGCCGCGGTTACAAGGGGCCGGGGCATCCGCACACCAACATGGCCAAGGCGGCGTTGAACATGCTGACCCGCACCAGCGCCGAGGAGATGTTGACCGACGGCATCCTGATGACCAGCGTCGACACCGGCTGGATCACCGACGAACGCCCGCACCCGACGAAGATGCGGCTGGCCGACGAGGGCTTCCACGCCCCGCTGGACCTGGTCGACGGCGCGGCCCGGGTGTACGACCCGATCGTCCGCGGCGAGCAGGGCGAGGACCTGTACGGCTGTTTCCTGAAGGACTACGCGCCCTGCGCCTGGTGATCGACCGATGATCGCCTCTGCACCATGAGGAGAAGAGACATGTCAGCTGACAGTGCATCGTGGCCGACGCTTGACGAGCTGCTGCGCGAGGAGAGCGAGCTGGAGCTCGCGGGCCTGTCCGAGACCGACGCGTACGAGCTGGGGATGCTCGCCGTCACCGCCGCCACCGAGCAGCGGCTGCCGGTCTCGGTGGGCGTGTGGCGGGCCGGACGGCAGCTGTTCCACTGTGGTCTGCCGGGGTCGACGGCGGACAACGACGCGTGGCTGCGCCGCAAGGGCCGGGTGGTGATGCGGTTCGAGCACTCGTCGCTCTACATGGCCCGACTGTGCCAGGACAAGCAGGTGACGCTGGCCGAGCGGTTCGGCCTGCCGGCCTCGCGGTACGCGGCGGCCGGGGGCGCGCTGCCCCTGCGGGTGCGCGGCACCGGCGTCGTGGGCTGGGTCGGTGTCTCCGGGCTGCCGCAGCTGGACGACCACCGCTTCGTGGTCGACATCCTCCGCAAGCTCCCCCGCTAGGGCCGTCCCGGCGGCCTCGCGACGAGGCCGCCGGGCACCGATCAGCGGCCTCGCGACGAGGCCGCGGGGCACCGCTCAGTGGGCGCGACGGTTGGCCCGCAGTGCGCCCAGCAGCACGCTCGGCCGGGCCAGTGAGCTGGGGTGCTCGCGCATGGAGACGACGTCGTTGACCCGTCGCGCGGTCGGCACGTCGGTGACTGTCGCGGCGATGACCTGCCGGCTGGCCCAGCTGGAGAGCCGGTGGCCGCGCGGGTAGGGCCCGTCGACGTGGGGCAACGCCAGGTCCGCCGAGGTCGACAGTGACCAGGCGGCGTCGACCACGACCTTCTGGAGCGCGAGGTAGTGGCGCGCGGGCGCCCGCAGGTCCGGGTGGGACCGGAGGTACGTCGACAGGCACGCTGCGTGCAGGGCCGCCGCCGTCATGCCCTGCCCGTACACCGGGTTGAACGACGCGACCGCGTCGCCGACGCTGACCAGGCCGGCCGGGAACCGCTTGAGCGCGTGGAAGTCCCGTCGCCGGCTGTCGGCGTGGTGGTAGGTCTGGACGTCGCCGATCATCTCCTGGTCGGCGACCTCGCCGAACTCCGGTGGGAACTGCTCCCGCAGGCGGCGGACGAAGTCCTCCGCGGTGCGGCCCGGACGGTCGTCGCCGTAACCGGCCATCATGGCCATCCACCGGCCGTCCTCGATGGCGAAGAACGCCGCCCCGGCCACGTCCAGCCCCGTTCCCGGTGTGTTCAGGGCCAGCACGACGGTGGAGGCCGGGGTGGGCTCCGGACGACGGAACAGGGCGGTCGCGTAGTTGAGGTGCACTGTCATCCGCCGGGTGACCGGTCGCTCCCAGTCGGCCCGCTCCAGCCAGTCGGACAGTTTGCTGGACCGCCCCATGGCGTCCACCACGAGGTCGCCGCGCTCGACACCGGGCACCCTGGCGACCTCGCACCGGACCCCGGTGACCGCGTCGTCGTCGAACGTGAGGCCGGTCGCACGGGCGGTGATCGTCTTGACGTTGGGCAGTCGGAGCACCTGCTGGCGGATCAGGCCCTCCAGCAGCGGCCGACTGCCCGCCAGGCTGTCGGCGTCGTCGGGGACGACGACCTTCAGCCGCCCGTCGAGGTAGTTGCGTCGGGCCGTGGGCGGCGCCTCGATCGCGCCGCGTGCCAGTGCCTCGTCGCGGAAACCGGGAAACAGCCGCTCCAGCTGGAAGAGGCCGCCGGGCAGCAGCGCGTGCAGCTGCGTCCCCTGGGGTACGCCGGGACGCGCGCCGGTCACCTGCGGGTCGTCCCGGTCGATGATGACGACGGTGTCGGCGTGGTCGGACAGCACCCGGGCGGCGAGCAGACCGGCGACGCTGCCGCCGACCACGACGGCCCTTCCCATCGTCGGTGCCGGCTGGTCAGGGGGTCGAGCCGCGTTCAGCTCAGCGAAGACCCGGGATGGGGAGAGGGACATCGTGCTCTCCAAGGGGGTAACGAGGTGTGTGCCCTCCCCGGTCACTGCCCGCGTCCGTGCGCGGGGCAGGCCGGTGGACGGTCGTTCGACGTGATGCCCGCCGATCGTCGCACAACCAAACGAACGGCAACGACCTGTGTCTGCCAGCTGACGCCGTGTCGACCGACGCGTCAAGGGGCTCGGTGTACGGACGGGGCGTCCGACCCGGGTCGGCGGACCGTGCGGTGTGGACCATCGCGCCACACCCTGACACGATACTTGCGCTAGCAGTGCAAATACTTCGTCCGTCAGGTGGAGGATCGATGCACACATCTCGCCGGAGACTGCTCTCCGTGCTGGTCGGGGTCGGAGTGGCCCTCGCCGCCAGCCTGTCCGCCGTCGCCGTCCCCCGCGCCGCCGAAGCCGCCGCCGCACCGACGTACCGTCCGGTGATCTTCATCCACGGCAGCGCGGGGTCGGCGGCCCAGTTCGAGTCCCAGGCCAAACGGCTGGCCAGCAACGGCTACCCGATCGACATCATCGAAGCCCACGAGTACGACTCCCCGAACGTCGCGGCGGTCCTGCCCCAGCTGTACGCGGGACTCGACGCGCGGATCTCCCGCCTGCTGGCGACCAGCGGCGCGGACCGGGTCGACCTGGTCGCGCACTCGCT
>NZ_JAGPXZ010000051.1:0-15287 GCF_018070305.1 Micromonospora sp. M51
ACCATGGAGACCGCCGTCTTCTACCAGTTCGTGACCGAGGTGCCGCGAGCCGCCGCCATCTGGTCGACCCTGGTCCTGCTGACCCTGGGTCTGCTCACCGTGCTGGCCGCCCGCCCCGAACGGGACCAGCCCGCCGACGACCCGCTCCCGGCCGCGCCCACCGCCCGGGAGGTGGCCGCCGCCGAGGCCGCCGACCTGCGCCGCTACGCCGAGGAGGTGGCCGTCGCCGCGGCCGGCGCGGCGACGACAGCCAGGCGGCGACGCGCCGCCTGGCTGAGCGCCCAGGAGCAGATGGAGCGGGCCTGGACCGGGTACGACGCGGCGGACACCGCCGCGCGTCGCTTCGCGGGCGCCGGGGCGCTGCCCACCCCACGGACCCCGCACACCCCCGCCGAGTACGCGGCCCGGGAGCGCTATCTGCACCGGGCGGCGATGGCGGCGTACTGGCGGGGTGACCTGAGCATGGCGCAGCTCGGTGACGTGTTCGGGCACCGGCACGGCTGGGATCCCCGACGCCACCCGGTCGAGCAGGAGGTGTTGATCAGCCGGGTGGTCCGGGATGCGCGGCTGGCCGACTACCAGGCGGCCGCCGTCCGTGAGCGGGCCGCCTGGCGTGACGCGGAGCTGGCCGCCGAGTCGGCTCGTACCCTCGCCGAGGAGGCGTACGCGGCGGCGGCCCGGCTGCGCCCGCACCCGGTGGCGGCCCGCCGAACGGTGGCGGGGGCGTTGCGCCCGGCCGTCGTGGCACGGTGGCGACCGGCCCGGGCGGGTTGAGCCCGATCTGTGATGTGAGGCCGGTCACGCAATTGTGAAATCGGACGTCCGGCACGAGCCGCGCCATTGTTCCCGCGATTATGGTCGCGTTCTTCGTCGCCTGTCCGGTTGTCGCCCGCAGGCGCGCCCGTAACCGGTTGTCCCATCGAGTCACATCATCGGCAATACGCGCAGAAATTGCCTCGCCGATTGAGGTTTACGCAGGTGAACCCGGCTTGGCAGGGCGCGGAGCCGCCAGTACTGTCGTCCTGTCCGATGCGGTAACCGATCGCAAGACGCGACGCCGCATCGACCCGCTTAATCGTGATCAACGAACCGGGGACCCATCAGTAAGTCCGGGGTGAATCCGCGAGCCACGGCCCGCGGTAGGGCGATCTTCCCGCCCGAATCCGTCAGCTAACCCGGTAGGCGGTGTCGGAAGGAGTCCCATCCTCGTGCAGCACCTTTCCACCCCTCGGTTGTTCCCTCGCCTCCACGGCGCGGCGGTGCACCCGCTCATTCGTCCAGTGACGGTGAGCTGACCCCCCGGGTCATCGCCTTCCCCGCCCGGCCACGCCGGGCGTTCCCCTGAGCGGTTCACCATCCGCGGACCACGGTCCGCGCGCTGGCGCCTGCCCGGATACCGGTCCGGCCCCGGTGTGCCGCTCTCCCCCCGATCCGTGGAGGACCCCGTGAAGCACACCCTGCAGCGTCAGCTCCGCCGCCTCGCCACCGAGCGCCCGTACCAGATCGTTGTCGCCTCCGCCGCGGCTCTCGCCATCGCCACCACCGGCGGTGCCCTGCTCACCACCGCCGACGACGCCCCAGCCGACCAGCGCACCGCGACCACCGTCGCCGAGATGCGCAGCGACGTCGCCGCCTCCCGTGGCGACGTTCGGGACGCGTCCCCCTCGGCCAGCGCCGCGCCGACCACCGCCGCGCCGGCCACCAGCGCCGCGTCCCCCGCCGCGAAGGCCAAGAGCAACCCCGACCTCACCCGTAAGCCGACGCCGCCGAAGCCGCCCGCGACCAAGGTGCTCGACTACGACTACGAGGCGCAGAACACCTACTACAACTGCGGCCCGGCGGCCACCCGCAACGCGCTCAGCGCCGCCGGCATCGACCGCACCCAGGAGGAGCTCGGCGCCGAGCTGGGCACCACCGAGATGGGCACCAACTCGGCCGAGGACACCACCCGGGTGCTCAACGCCGAGGTGAAGGGCTCCCCGTACCGGACCCGGATGTTCCCCAGCGCGCCCAGCCCGGCGCAGATGGACCGCCTCCAGGCCGACGTGGTGAAGGCCATCACCGACGGCCGGGGCGTGGTGGCCAACGTCGTCGGGGACGCCACCGACACCGACGGCGGCTGGCACTCCTACGGCGGCGGGCACTACATCGCCGTCGTGGGCTACAAGGACAACGGTCGCACCGTGCGGATCGCCGACTCGGCCAACGCGGCCGACCCGTCGTACTGGATCACCACCATCGACCTGGCCAACTGGATCACCAGCCGGGGCTACTCCGCCTGACCCGGGCACGCCGAGGACCGCGGGCGTCGTCCCCCACAAGGGGCCGGCGCCCGCGGCGTCTTCGGCGGTGCGGTCAGTAGGTGATGAAGCCGTACAACGCCTTGTGGTTCGACTTTGTCCCGACCACGGTGTGGTCGACGGCGGACGACTGCACACTGCCCCTGACGAACAAGTAGTCGATCTTGCTGGAACCGTTGGTGGCCGCCGACCCGTAGCCGGTCATGCCGTAGCCGCTGAGCGTGCCGGGGGCGATGCCGGTGCGGTTCGCGTCGATGCCCACCACGCGGATCGTCGACGCGTTCAGCAGCGTGGTCGCGTCCGCACCGAGGTGGATGCCGCTGTTGGCGATGCCCCGGTCGCCGTCACCGGCGCAGGCGTTCTGCCGGTTCTCCTGCGGCAGGTGCATCGTCGCGGCGAACACGCTGGTGCCGGTCGCCTTGATGGTGAAGCGCGCCGCGATCGCGCTGGTCCGCTTCCACTTGTAGTAGTCGGTGCTGTCCGGGTCACTGTTCGGCGGCTTGTACAGCGTGCACCCGGCGCCGTTCGCGTACGCCGTGCCCGGCTTGAGCCAACCCGCGCTCCAGTACTTCGAGATGTCGCCACTGGCGAGGTTGAGCGTCCGCTTGTTCCAGATGATGGCGTTGGTCTGCTTCTTCTTCAGGTCGCCGAGCGACTGCGAGCTGCACTTGTGCGTGCTGCCCCACGGCTCCGGGTCGTCCCACGCCACGATCGCCCCGTAGCTGCCCGCCGGGTAGCCGAACTTCGCCGACAGCTGGTCGGCGTACGCCTCGGCCTGGCCGGTGCCGCGCACCTGCTGCACGATCAGGATGTCGGGCGCCACCACGCCGCTGGTGCCCGTGCGACCGGCGTCGTCGACCAGGATCGAGGTCAGGTGGTCCGGTCCGGAGATCCGGGTGCAGCTCCCGTCGGAGTTGTTCACCACCAGGTTCTCGATGTTGTTGTTGTAGACCCGCAGCACCCGGTCGGCCGCCGTGACCGCTGCGCCGTTCGGTGCGGCCACGTCCGATGGCGTCGCGGACGCCCGGTGCGGTACGCCGAGCGTGACGGCTGCCAGTGCCGCGACCAGCGCCGACCCGTACATCCTGTACACAGTGGCTCCCCTCGGGACGGAATCGACAGGTGGCTCTGTCCGTCCGGCCCGGAACTCTACAGTGGATCATTCTTTGGTGGGGGCGGCGTGGATGACGGCTCTCGTACCAGGCCGTGAACCGTGGGAGACTGCGGCCGTGGTGGATGAATCGGGTGGTCAAGCCGGTCGCGGGCGGGTCCTGCTGCTCCTGCACGGGATGGGCACGACCGGGGACGTCTGGTTGCCGTGGGCGCCTCTGCTGGAGCAGCGCTGGGCGGGGCGGTGGCTGGCACCGGACCTCGCCGGCCACGGCTGGGCGGCACCGCTTCAGTCGTACACGTTCGCGGGGTTCGCCGACCGGATAGCGCGCGGCCTGGCGCCCGGCGACCGGCTCGTCGTGCTCGGACATTCGCTGGGCGGGGTGGTCGGCCTCGCGCTGGCCGCCCGCGCCGCCGGTACGCCGGTGGACGCCGTGGTCGGGTTGGGCATCAAGGCCGTCTGGTCACCCGACGAGCTGACCCGCGCCGCCGACCTCGCCGCCCGCCCGATCAGTTGGTTCGCGACCCGCGCCGAGGCGGCGCGCCGCTACCTGCGGGTCTCCGGGCTGGCCGGCCTGGTCCCGCCGGACGACCCGGTGGTGGACGCCGGGCTGCGCCAGGTCGACGGCCGGTGGCGCCTCGCCATGGACCCGACCGCGTTCGCCGTCGGCGAGCCCGACCTGGCCGCGCTGCTGGCGGCGACCGACGCGCCGGTCGTGCTGGCGCGCGGGGAGCACGACCCGATGGTCACCGACGAACAGCTCAAGGAGTACGGCGTGCCGGTGGCCACCCTGCCCGGCCTCGGCCACAACGCGCACGTGGAGGACCCGGCGGCCGTGCTGGCGCTGCTCGACCCGTACCGCTGAGCGGCTATGCCGGGGTGGACGCGGTGAGCGTCTCGGCCGGTGCCAGCTCGCGCCGGGCGGCTGCCAGGAACGCCTCGGCGTACGACTCGGCGGGGAAGTCACCCAGGTAGCGGCGGCGGGTGGCCCAGCGGGCCTCGGCCAACGGGTCGGTGTCCAGCAGTGCGGTGAGCACGTCGTCCACGTTGGACATGTCCCGGCGCAGCACGTAACCGGACCCGGCCAACGGGAAGCGCTCCACGAACCGGTCGCCCTCGCCACCCATGTCGGTGACCGCGTACGGCTTCCCGGAGTAGAGGAAGTCGGAGATCACGCCGGACACGTCGGAGACCAGCGCGTCGGAGGAGTTGACGCACTCGGTGAGGCTCAGCTCCCGAGCCGCCGCGCCGACCACGTGCTGGCGGCCGGTGCGCGCCCGGTCGACGACGAGCAGTTCGGTGAGGCGGCCCAGCTGACGTGCCGACGCCGGGTTCTGCGCGGTGTACGGGTGGGCCCGCAGGATCACCGTCGCGCCGCGCTCCAGCAGCCGCTGCAGCAGCCTCTCCGCCACCGGCAGCGAGCAGTAGTCGGCGTCGGCGTGGTGCCCGGTCCAGGTCGGGGTGTACAGCACCGTGGGGTGTGCCAACCCGCGTGCCGGCTCCGCACGTACCTCGATCGACTCGACCTGTGGGCGACCCACCACCACGAACTTGTCCGCCGGGATCTGCACCCCGGCGCGGGCGTACCTGTCGATCGCCGCCTGCCCGGCCACGAAGATCCGGTCGAAGATCCCCGACACCGGGTTGGCGCTCGGCGCCTTGTCGCTGTCGCCGTGGTGCAGCTGGACGTGGGTGAGCTGGGTGAAGCGGACACAGTGGCTGTTCTTCGCCCCGTGGTTGACGTAGAACGCCACCCGCAGGCTCGGCACCAACGCCTCGTCCATCGCCCCCAGGGTGGGGCAGTAGACGACCGGCGCGTCGGTTGCCGCCGCGATCGGGGCCAGGAACTCTGGTTCGCGCACCACGACCAGGAACGGTCGGCCGATCCGTTCCAGGTACGGCAGCCACATGGTGACCTGGTATTCCGACCCGGGGGGTGCGGAGAAGTAGAGCAGGAACTCCGGGCGGTGCCGGCGCAGCGCGGCGGCCACCGGCCCACCGCCGGCCCGCGGCCGGAACCGTCGCCGGGCCAGGTCCAGTGCGACAGCACCGGCGCCCGCCCCGACCAGCAGGCTGGCGGCCAGCGCCACCCCGGCCGGCAGGGCGAGCGCGGCGGCGAGCGCCAGGGCGGCGAGCAGCCCGAGCAGCGCCGTGCCGAGCTGGCTGGCGACCAGCGGCGTCCAGGCGCGGACCGGCAGGTTGGCCGCCCGGATCTCCAGACTGCCGGCGGTGCGCAGCGGACCCACCAGCAGCACCAGCCCCAGCAGGACCAGCCCGGTGACGACCAGTGCGACGTTGAGCCCGTCGTCCAGCCGCCGGGCGTAGCCGACCAGGATCGCCGCGGCGATCAACGTGGTCTCCGCCACCAGGTCGGCGCCGGGCCGGATCCGCTGCTCGGCGGCCGTGGCGGCCAGCGCGGCGACGGCCAGTGCCAGCCCCCAGCCGGTGGCACCCGTGAGTGCCAGCACGACAAAGGCCAGCACGGCCAACCCGATGGTCAGGCACCGGGCGGCCAGCTTTCGGACCAGGTCGCCGCGCATGTCGCTCCGTTCGTGGTTCCGCCGCCGCCGGCGTCAGTTCGCCGACGTCGCGCCGGCCGGTGCCTCGAGAGGACCCGACCCGGCCTGGGCCGGCACGGTCGGCGTGGGCCCGTCACCGGGCGCCCGGCGTACGTCGATGACCTGACCGGTCAGGTCGGAGATCAGCACGTCCAGCGACGACTGGGCGACGGCCTCGGCGGCGAGCAGGGTGTGCTCCGGCTCCTCGCCGAAGGCCCGGGTCCGCATCGGGGTGGCGGTGCGCTCCGGGTTGATGCAGTTGACCCGGACGCCCACGTCGGCCCACTCGTCGGCGAGCGCCTGGGTGAGGTTGACCAGGGCGGCCTTGGTGGCCGAGTAGAGCGCGTAGCGGGCCCGGCCCCGGGTGTAGGAGCTGGAGGTGTAGAGCAGCAGCTGACCCTTGGTCTGCTGGAGGTACGGCAGGGACTGCCGGGCGATGGTCACCGGGCCGACGAAGTTGACCTGGAGCACCCGGTCCATCGTCTCCTCGTCCATCTCGGCGAGGGCGCCCCGCTCCAGGATCCCGGCGGTGACCACCACGTGGTCGATCCGGCCGGTGGCCTCGAAGGCGGTCGTCAGCGCGGCCTCGACGTCCTCGGCGCGCTCGACGTGGGTGCCGGTGGTGGAGCGGCTGAACGGGAAGACCTGCGCGCCGTAGCGGCGGGCCAGCTCGGCCAGCTCGTGACCGATGCCGTAGCTGCCGCCGAACACCACGATGGTGCGGCCGGTCAGCTCCTCGGCGTAGCTGCGGTGGTCGGTGAGCCGTGGTGCCTGCGCGGCGGCGAGCTGGAAGAGCTTGTCCGCCAGGTGCACGTCGACCGGGTGGGTGACCTTGATGTTCTCGTCGGAACCGTCGATCACCTTGATCGGGGTGCCGGGCAGGTAGCGCAGCACCACGCCGCAGTCGTCGGTGGCGGCGAAGTCCGGGTCACCCTCGGCGATCCGGTACGCCTCACGGATGGTGGGGGAACGGAACGCCTGCGGGGTCTGGCCACGGCGCAGGCGGGAACGCGTCGGGATGTCGGTGATGCAGTCGTTGTCGTCGACCTGGATGATCGTGTCCGCGGAGGGGATGGCCACGTCCACGGCGGCGTAGCTCCAGAGCGCGTTGACGCACTCGCGCACGATCCGGCCGCTGAGCAGCGGACGTACCGCGTCGTGGAAGAGGATGTTGCAGTCCGCCGGGCCGACCGCGTCCAGCGCGATCCGGGTGGTGGCGTTGCGGGTGTCGCCACCCTCGATCACCTTGGTGACCTTGCGCAGGCCGGCCTTCTCGACGATCTGCCGGGCGTCCTCGACGTGGCCGCTGGCCATCAGCACGATGATCTCGTCGATCTCCGGTGCCGCCTCGAAGACCGCAAGGGTGTGCTCGATGATCGGCTTACCGGCGATCTTCAGCAGCTGCTTCGGGATGCCGAGGCCCAGCCGGGTCCCGGTGCCTCCGGCGAGAACCACCGCCACTGTCCGTGAGGGGCGCCACGGCGTCGGGTTCTCCGCTTCGGCGTCCGGGCCAGTGGTCTGGTCCTGCGTCATTGCCGGATCCTCACTCTCAGGGATGCGTTAACGGAAGGTTCCGCCCGAGCGGCGACGGAATGAACCTTAACGCGCGGACCGCGCCGCCCCAACGCGGGCGACGCGGTCCTCGGGGGTGCCATGTCGATGCCGGACGTTCGCGGAACTCTACTTGCTGTTCGCGTACGCCTCGTATGCCCGGATGACCTCGTCGGTGGGGCCGTCCATCCGGATGACGCCCGATTCCAGCCAGATCGTCCGTTCGCAGGTGTCCCGTACGGAGGAGAGCTGGTGGCTGACCAGGAACACCGTTCCCGCGCCCTCGCGCAGCTCCCGCACCCGCTGCTCGCTGCGCTTGCGGAAGCCCTTGTCGCCGGTGGCGAGCGCCTCGTCGATGAGCAGCACGTCGTGCTTCTTGGCGGCGGCGATGGAGAACCGCAGCCGGGCCGCCATGCCGGACGAGTACGTCCGCATCGGCAGGCTGGCGAAGTCACCCCGCTCGTTGATCCCGGAGAAGTCGATGATCCCCGCGGCCTGCTTGGCCACGTCATCGGGATGCATGCCCATGGCCAGGCATCCGAGAACGACGTTGCGCTCCCCGGAGAGGTCGTTGAGCAGGGCGGCGTTGACGCCCAGCAGCGACGGCTGCCCCTGGGTGTGGATGGCGCCCCGGTTGACCGGCAGCAGGCCGGCGATGGCCCGCAGGATGGTGGACTTGCCGGAGCCGTTGCTGCCGATCAGCCCGATCGCCTCGCCCCGGTACGCGGTGAAGGAGATGCCCTTGACCGCGTGCACCTCCCGGACGTTGGGCGCGTGGGTGCGCTTGACCAGCCGGCGCAGCGCGGCCACCGGCGTGGTGCCACCGGCGGCGCCCTGGTGCACCCGGTAGATGATGTGCGCGTCGTCCACGACCACTGTCGGGATGCGTTCCTGCGTCCGGGTCATCGTCGCGTTCGCCTCGGTGTGGGCGTTGAAGTGCTCAACCACGGCCGTACTCCTGTTCGCCGCGCCAGAAGTAGAAGAAACCGCCGATGCCGGCCACCAGCGCCCAACCGGCGCCGACCAGCCAGAGCTGGGTCAGCGACTCGTTGAGCAGCGGTGCCTCCTCAAGCAGCGCGTACCGTGCCAGCTCGATGTAGACCAGGAGCGGGTTGAACTGCACGAGGGTCGTCGCCCAGCCGGGCAGCCGTTCGAAGAGGCTGACGCTGTAGAGCACACCGGAGCCGTACATCCAGGTCCGCATGATGAACGGCATGACCTGCTTCAGGTCGCTCGACTTGGAGCCCAGCCGGGCCACCAGCAGCACCACGCCGGCGTTGAACACCGCCTGCAGCAGCAGGGCCGGCACCAGCAGCAGCCACTCCCAGGTGAGCGGCTCGCCGGTGACCAGCACGATGCCGACGAGCACCACCATCGAGGCCAGCAGTTGCTGGAACTGCGTGATCGTGGTGGACAGCGGCAGGCTGGCGCGGGGGAAGTGCAGCGCTCGAATCAGCCCCAGGTTGCTGCTGATCGACTGCGTGCCGGCCAGGACCGCGCTCTGGGTGAAGTTGAAGATGAACAGCCCGGTGGTCAGGTAGGCGATGAAGTTCGGGATCTCGTTCTGCGCCAGCACCACCCCGAAGATCAGGTAGTAGACCGCCGCGTTGGTCAGCGGGGTGAGCACCTGCCAGAGCTGACCCAGCTTGGCGTTGCTGTACGAGGCGACGAGCTTGGCGTTGGCGTACGCGGCGATGAAGTGCCGGTAGGCCCATAGTCGGCGGCTGTACTCGACGAGGCTGGGGCGCTCACCGGCGACCCGGAGCCCGTGCCGAGCGGCCAGCTGCGCCTGGGTCAGGCCCGTGGCGGGGTCGACCAGCGCGGTGGTGGCCATGGAAATGGCGCTCCGATCTTTCGTGCAGACGGGGGTTGCTCGCGACGATCGCATCCTAGTGGGAAATTTGCGCGGGGCGCCGCCTCGTCGCTGCCAGGACAGTAGTCCGAAACACGTCGGGACGCAACCGTACCGTCGTTGCGCTAGGCTGTGCGGCGTGACCTGCGATAAGAGCCCTCGATGACCACCGAGAAGAGGCGGGCACCGGCCGGCGCGGCGGTGCTGCGCGACGAGATCACCACGGCGATCCGCCGCGCGCTGATGCAGGAGCTCGCCGCTGTCGGCTACGGCCGGCTCTCCATCGAGGCGGTGGCCCGCCGGGCCGGCGTCAGCAAGACGGCGATCTACCGACGGTGGAGCTCGAAGCTCGACCTGGTGCTGGAGATCGTCGCCGCCGCGGCCCACGGCAAGCTCCCCGCGCTGGACACCGGCACGCTGCGCGGTGACCTCGCGCTGCTGTTCCAGGTGGTGGCGCACGCGCTGCGGCACCCGCTGGCGTCGCAGATCATCCCGGACCTGCTGGCCGAGGCCGCCCGCAACCCCACCATCGACGCGACCCTGCGTCAGGTGCTGCACACCCGGCAGCAGGAGATCGGCGGTCGCCTGGTCACCCGGGCCGTACAGCGTGGTGAGCTGCCCGACGACACCGACCTGGACGCCGCCGTCGACCTCATCGTGGGGCCGCTCTACTGGCGGCTCGCCATCGCCCGGCTCCCGCTCACCGACGGCTACCTCGACAACCTGGTCGAGTCCGTGGCGGCCGGGCTCGGCGCCGACAACGTTCTGCCCCGCCCCCGGGCGGCCCCGAGATCGGACTGACCAGCACCCCGACACTCGGTCGCCGGCAGCAGCGGTCGCTCTGCCCGATTCCGCTACGCTGCCCCCTTGACACCCGGCCATCACCGTGCCGAGGCCCCTCATCCGTCTGACGAGTAAGGACGCCCGTGGCCAACGTCGACAGCATCGCCGTAGCGCCCGCCGAACCGGATCCGACGCCCCGGAGCGGGCAGGCACCCCGACCGTCCCGCGCTCGGGGGCTGTCCCGGGTAGGCGCGCTGGTGGCCCACGCCCCGGCGGTGCTCACCGATGGCGCCGTGATCGCGTTCGCCCTCTTCACAGTGCTCTACCACCTGGCCTTCCTGGGGGACCTGCGTCCGTCGGTGACCTTCCGGATCTGGCTGGTGGCCTGTGTGGTGCTCGCGGTGGTGGCCGTGCTGCGCGCCCGCCGCCGCGCCGGCACCCGGACCGACAGCGCCCCGACCGACAGCGCCCCGGCGGCTCCGGAGGAGCCCGACGGTGCGCGGCCCGCCACCGACCGTCGCCTGCTGATCGGCGTTCTGGTCGCCGCCGTGGTGGCCGCCGTCTCCGCCGGTGCGGCCGGTACCAGCATCGACCTCACCTGGTGGATTCCGGCCGTCGCCGGCCTGCTCGCGGCCGTCGGCGGGCTCCTGCTGGTACGCCAGGCGTGGCTGCGCGGCCCGGTGCCCGCCCCGGCCGCCCCGGCGCCCACCGCGGCGCAGTCGGCGTACGCGTTGGTCGTCTCGGTACTGGTCGGCATCTCCTCGTTCTTCATGGCCCGCAACACCCCCGACGACGTCTACTACGTCGGCAAGTCGGTGTGGATCGCCGAGCGTGACCTGATCCCGCTCAACGATTTCCTCTTCTCCGAGAACGTGCTGCCGGCCATGGGCTCGCAGCCGCCCATCCCGTCGATCGAGGTCTTCGACGGCGCGTTCGCCAACGTCGTCGGCATCCACGCCAGTTCGGCCCTCTGGTACGTGCTGTTGCCGATCATGGCGATGCTCGCCGCGCTGGCGCTGTGGCGGTTGACGCACCGGTGGGCCCCGCGCCGTGTGTTGCTCGCCTTCACCGTGGCGATCGCGTACCTGTACCTCGTCGCCGGCGACGATGCCGCACTGGGCACGTTCCACCTGCTCCGGCTGCACGAGGGCAAGGGCATGTTCGTCTCGGCGGTCATCCCGCTGATGTGGCTCTACCTGACCGAGTGGTTCGACACCCGGTCGCGGCGCAGCCTGGTGCTCATCGTGGCGCTCTCGATCACCGCGATCGGGCTCACCAACACCGCGGCGATCATCCTGCCGATGCTCGTCGGCGCCGCCGGCTTCGCCATGCTGCTGGTCGGCCGGTGGAAGGCGGCCGTCGTGGCGGCGGTCGCCGCCCTCGCGTACCCGATCGGCTCGCTGGTGGTCTCCCGCCTGGTGCTCGGCGGGATGACCGCGACCGGCGCGGACGACGCCTTCTTCGACGCGGCGTACACCTATCGGCGGACCCTGCTGTTCGGCGTGGTCGGGGTCATCAGCGGTCTCGCGCTGTGGTGCGGCGCGTTGCTCGCCCGCCGCCGCACGCCCGCGCTGCTCGCCGCCGGCGCCGCACTGGCGTTGAGCGTGTTGTTCGTGCCCGGCGTGCTGGAGGTACTCAGCGCGTTGAGTGGCATCTCGGTGGTGTTGTGGCGGGTGCCGTGGCTGCTCGCCCTGCCGACGCTGATCGGTCTGCTCTGCACCGTGCGTGTGCCGGCACCGAGCCGGGCGCTGCGCCGGGCCGCGTCCGGTGGGATCGCGGTGCTGCTGGTCGCGTCGTTCGCGGTGTTCGCCACCCCGATGTGGTCGTCGAAGAGCTGGGTCGAGGTGCACCCCCGCCCCACCTGGAAACTCCCGCAGCAGCGTCAGGCGATCGCCTTCTGGATCAAGGGTCTGGACCGCCCGGAGGGTCTGCTGCTCGCCCCGAAGACGATCATGCGGACGACGCCGATCGTCACCAGCGAGGTCCGGGTCGTCCTGCCCCGTGACTTCTACCTCGTCGAATACGACCTCAACTCCCAGTTCGCCAAGGACCGACTGTTGCTGTCCGAGTTCGCCGACGGCACCGCCAGCCCGACGCCGGCGGAGCTGACGCCGGCCCTGGACCGCCTGGACGTGGGCACCATCTGCGTCTACAACGGCAACCGGTACGCCCGCGACACCGCGCCGAAGCTGGGCTACCAGGAGTTCGCCAAGCGCCCGAGCCCCGGCGGGATGACCTGCTTCCGGCGGGCCGGCTGACCGCTGCGCCCACCCCACGCGCCCGACCCCGTGCGGGGGTCGGGCGCGTCCCGGGCCGGAATTTTGCCCGAAATGGTGCCGGATACCCGAGCGACACCGAGCTGTCCGCTCGCGTTAAGGTCGCAGTCACACGCAGCGGGCCGCGACTGAGCCACTGCGCGACGGGGGAGTGACGTCGGTCCATCACGGGCACCGCCCGCAACGAAATCTCGTAGGGAGCGAACTCGCTTGTTCGGCACGTTGACAGGACGCCTCGGAGTGGCCGCCCAGAGTGCGCTACTGGTACTGGCCTACCTGGTCATGCTCGTCGCTGGCGTATTCGGTTGGGTCGGCCTGTTCGCCGTCGCCGGGTTGGCCGCCATCATCGGCGAGTTCGCCGTCGCCCGCTGGTCACCGCCGTCGCAGCTGCTGTTGGAGAAGGTGGGCCTGCACTGGTCGTACCGGCAGTTGACGCGGGACCTCGCCGCCGTGCTGCTGGTCGCCGCCGAGGTGCGGCTCAGCGGCGGCGAACTGACCCTGCTGCTCGTACTGCCGGCCGCGGTGTGGGTCGTGTCGGTCTTCGCCGGCGCGTTCTCCACCATGATCGAGCGTCGTAACCCGATCTCCGCCATGGTGCGCAACATCGAGCTGGGTCCACTGTCCAGCGCGCCCACGCCGCCCGCCTGGGCGGCGGCGGTCGCCGGTGACCGGATGCCCCTGCTCAACCTGCTGCTGGTGCCGGCCGGTGTGGCCGCTGCGGTGCAACACGACCCGACGCCGTTCTTCGTGGCCGGTGCGGTGGCGGTCGTGGCGACCGGTCTGGTGGGCGCCATCATCGCGCTGACCTGGCTGCGGGGTCGGGGCGCGGGACAGGGTCCGCTGCTGCCGGCGGTCCAGCGGTGGCTGGACAACTACCGGCCGGAGGTGGCGCTCTACTTCGCCGGCCCGGCCAAGGACGTCTACCAGGCCAACATGTGGCTCGCCCCGACCGAGGCGCTCCAGCAGCGCGCGGTGGTGCTGATGCGCAGCCGGGAGGCGTTCCTGGAGCTGGCCGACACCCGGCTGCCGGTGATCTGCGTACCGGCCGGTGTCGACTTCATGAACCTCGACCTCGGCGGCGTCCGCGCGGCGCTCTACGCCGCCAACGTCGGCGCGAACATCCACATGCTCCGCGAGCCGGGTACGAAGCACGTCTTCGTCGGGCACGGCGACAGCGACAAGCAGGCCAGCGTCAACCCCTACAGCAAGGTGTACGACGAGGTCTGGGTCGCCGGCCTCGCCGGTCGGGAGCGTTACGCGCGAGCCGGTGTGGGGGTCCTCGACTCGGACATCGTCGAGATCGGCCGGCCGCAGCTCGCCGGTGTGCACACCTTCGGCGCCGAGTCGGTGGACCGGCCGTTCACGGTGCTCTACGCGCCCACCTGGGAGGGTTGGCTCGACGACGACCCGTACCACACCTCGCTGGTGTTGATGGGTGAGCGGATCGTCAAGGGGCTGCTGGCCACGAACCCACGGCTGCGCCTGATCTACAAGCCGCACCCGCTCACCGGGTCGCGGTCCAAGGCGGCGAGGGCGGTGCACGAGCGGATCGTCGCCGCGATCCGCGCTGCCGGCGGCGACGCCGACGCGTCCTCGTTGGACGGCACCGCGCACCTGGTGGTCACCGGCCGCACGCCGGCGCTGTTCGACTGCTTCAACCAGACCGACCTGCTGATCAGCGACGTGTCCAGTGTGGTGTCCGACTTCGTGCAGAGCCAGCGGCCGTACGTGGTGGCCAACCCGGCCGGCCTCTCGGAGGACGACTTCCGCCGCGAGTACCCGACGGCTCGGGCCGCGTACCTGCTCTCCAAGGACTGCGGTGAGCTGGAGAAGATCGTGACGGTCACCCGGGCCGGCGACGACCCGATGACCGAGGCCCGCCGGGAGCTGAAGACCTACCTGCTCGGCCCCGCCGAGGCGAACCCGATGGACCGTTTCCAGCAGGAGATCGACCGGCTCTGTCACTGAACTGTTGTCAGTACGGCAGTGCGCCCGGCCCGACACCGTCGGGCCGGGCGCGTTCGCGTCAGCGTGGGTTCGGGTCGGCGTGGGTGCGGGTCGGCGTGCGTGCGGGTTAGCCCACGTTCGGGTCAGCCCAGCAGGGCGGCCACCGCGTCGGGGACCGGAAGGTCCACCGGCAGCGCCCGCGCCGCCACCACCGCGGTGACCGGCAGCGAGCCGTACACGTGCGGGAAGAGCTGACCGCCGCGCGACGGCTCCCACCGCAGCGCGTCGCCCAGTCGCTCCTCCTCGACGCTGAGCAGGGTCAACCCGGTGGCACCGGCGAAGTGTCGCCGTGCCGTCTCCACCACCTGGTCGCCGGAGGAGAGGTGGATGAAACCGTCCTGCCGGTCCACGGCGGAGCCGGCGAAGGCGCCGACGGCGAGCGCGTCGTCCCACTCCGCGCTCGACAGCAGTTTGTAGATCACCACAGCAGCGTACGGGGCGACCGTCGGCGCGCTCGCCCGGTTTTCGCCGGTACCGCCGCGCCCGCCGCCTCCCGCCGGGCATGCTCAGGTCAGAGGCCGCGGAGGGATGGGCGATGCAGAGCTACGACGATGACTGGACCGACAGCCAGCGGGCACTGTACGACGAGTGCTACCGGGCCGGCGGCGAGTGGGCCGAGGACCCGGACACTCCGTCCGACGACGTACAGCACGTGATCAACCTGGCCGAGGCGGACGACGACGCCTTCGACGATGCCGAGATCGACTACCCGCCGCTGGTCGACGCTGTCACCCAGGCCAGCGGGGTCACCGTCACCAGCGTGCCGGCCAGCCACGAGGACCCCGGTTTCCGCGGGTTCACCGACGGCGTCCGGGACGCCACCGCCGAGGACGTCTTCGGCCTTTAGGG